>PWWF01000288.1 GCA_003561595.1 Paracoccaceae bacterium
CCATTCACGCCCAGATCCTGCATCACCCCCAGCGCGACCGTGGATTTGCCGCAGCCGGATTCGCCCACCAGCCCCATCGCCTCGCCCGGCATCACAGTGCAGGAGAAATCCATCACCGCCGGGATCTCGCGGTCGCGGGTGAAGAAGGAGATCGAGAGATTCTCGATTTCGAGGATGGGTTGGTTATCGGACAAGTTCGGCATTAGAAAAACCTTGCGAACAAAGGGAGGCCGAACATCAAAGCTGCGATGGAAAGGAGCGTTTCTACGCGCTCCCAAGCACGTTTCGCAGGTTGCGACAGGTCCAGCCCGAGCCTGACAAATTTGAGGGCCTGCGCGGAAAATGCCAGGAAAAATGTAAAAACCGAAAAACCGATTAACACGCTCGGCTTCTGAAAAATCCACAATTCTTCATATATCACCCAACCCACCGCAAAAAATAAAATGAGCGCTGTCAGCCCAATCAATATTTGATCGTTCTTGTCAGACGCCTGAGGTTGCAACTTCTCGATCACAAAATCCCGAATCCTAGAAAACCTATCCTCGATGTTCATTCGTTCAATCCTTCAAACTTTCTTCACGCAGCCCGTCCGCGAGCAGGTTCAGCCCCAGCACAAGCGACATCAGTGCCAGCGCAGGCGCGATGGCGGCATGGGGATAGACTGTCAGCAGTCTGCGGCCCTGATTGATCGTGGACCCCCAATCCGGGCTTTCGGATGCCACGCCCAGACCGAAGAACCCCAGCGTGCCCAGCAGGATGGTCGTATAGCCGATGCGCAGGCAGAAATCGACGATCAGCGGCCCGCGCGCATTGGGCAGAATTTCCCAGAGCATGATATACCACGGCCCCTCGCCCCGCGTCTGGGCAGCGGCAACATAGTCGCGGGTCTTGATATCCAGCGTGATGCCGCGCACGATGCGGAAGACCGTGGGCGCATTGACGAAAACCACCGCGACAAAGACATTCAGCAGATTGGGCGACATGCCCCAGATGCCCAGCGGGTCGGCATTGAACGCAAGCCCCGAATAGGCCCATAGCCCGACCACCATCACCGCACCCACATAAAGGTTGCGCCGCGCTGGCTGGGTGAAATAGCGCGCATTCAGCAGCACAGTGAAAAACAGCACCGGCACGATGAACAAAATCCCCGCCATGACACGCGGGATCGCGGTTTCCTGAATTTCCGGCGCGACCAGCAGAAAGAACAGCAGGATCACCGGAAATGCCAGCACCAGATTGGCGACAAAGGTCAGCCCGGTATCCAGCCGCCCGCCCAGATAACCCGCGGGCAGGCCCAGGCTGATGCCGATCATGAAAGAGATCATCGCCGCGAAGGGCGCGATGCGCAGCACCTCGCGCGCGCCCATGACCATGCGCGAGAAGACATCGCGCGCCAAGGCGTCGCCGCCCAGCAGGAAATAGTCGTATCGGCCCGCCGGGTCGCGCAGCGGGGTGCCGGGGGTGGCGTTGCGCATCCCGCTGATCTGCGACAGCGGGTTGTGCGTCACGATCATGTCGGCAAACAGCGCGGCAAAGACCCAGAACATCACCAGCGCAAAGCCGACCATCCCGACCCTGGAATCGAACAGCTTGCCATAGAGCCCAAGCCGCCGCTTCCACGTGATCGAGATGGCAAAGACCACGGCAAGCGCCACCCAGACGGGCAGAAGCTGCAGTGCCATGCGGCCAAGGATTTCGGGCCAGCCAATCGCCTCCATCGCGCCGCCCCCTATGTCACGCGGATGCGCGGATTCAGCCAGACATAGCCGATATCCGAGATCAGTTGCGTCAGAAGCACCACGATCACCGCAACCACCGAGGCCGCGAGCAAAAGCTCAATGTCATTGTTCACGGCGGCCTCGAACAGGGTCCAGCCGAAGCCCGGATAGCTGAACAGAACCTCGACGATCACGACGCCGGTCAGCAGCCAGGGGATCTGCAGCATGATCACGGTAAAGGGCGCGATCAGCGCATTGCGCAGCGCGTGGCGCAGCACGATATTGGCAAAACTGACGCCTTTCAGCCGCGCCGTGCGGATATATTGCTGGGTCATCACCTCGGTCATCGAGGCGCGGGTGATCCGTGCGACATAGCCCATGCCGTAAAGCGCAATGGTCATCACCGGCAGGGTAAAGTTCCAGAACGTGATCTTTTCCAGTGCCGAACGGGCATTGCCCTGAAACAGCACGGGCGCATCGATCCAGCCCCAGGAGGACAGCAAAGGCGACAGACCCGCCGTGCTGGAGGCCAGAAGCGCTATGAACACCACGCCCGACACATATTCCGGTGTCGCGGTCGAGGCGATGGCAAAGGTCGAAAGCGTGCGGTCGGTGCGCGACCCCTCGCGCATCCCGGCCAGCACGCCGACGATCAGCGCCATCGGCACCATCACGATCAGCGCCCACATCATCAACAGCCCCGTCGCACCCAGCCGTGGCGGGATCACATCGGCCACCGACGCGCGAAAGCGTGTCGATTCCCCCCAATAGCCCTGCAGCAGCCCGCAGCGCGCCGGGGCCACGCCGGGGTCGGTGATGCCATAGGCGCGGTAGCAGCGCCCTGTCACATCGCCATCGCCATCCTCTCGGGTCCAGCCGGGCACGACGCCCAGCCATTCGCCATAGCGTGTCAGCATGGGCTGGTTATAGCCGTTGCGGTCCAGCCAGCTTGCGACCTCGGCATCGGATATGCGAGACCCGGCCTGCGTCTTGGCCAGCGTTTCCAGCTTTGCGGGCAGGTTGGTCAGGTAAAAGACGATGAAGGTCAGGCAAAGCGCCGTGACGATCATGACGCCGATGCGGCGGGCGAGAAACAGAAGCATGGCATGTCCTGTCGGCTGCGGCACGGGCAGGCCCGTCCCTGGCTAGGCGCGGTCAATGGCAGCGAGGGGCTGGCCCCCGCTGCCTGTCGCGTCAGGACATCCAGTAATTCTGGTAGTGGATTTCAAATGTCGGGTGCATTTCCGCGTTGTGAATATTGGGCCGCGCGTGGCGGAACAGCGAACGCCAGTAGGGGATGATCGCAACCCCTTCTTCCTGCATGATTTCCTGCAGGCGGGCCATGATCTCGCGCCGTTCATCCGCATCGGGAATGCCATTGGCCTGATCCAGCAATTCGTCGAATTCCACGTTCGAGAATGCCGATTCATTCCAGGCAACGCCACTGCGATAGGCCAGATTCAGTGTCTGCACCCCAAGCGGGCGCATCGCCCAGCTTGTGGCCGAGAACGGATAGGTCAGCCAGTCATTCCAGAAGGTCGCGCCGGGCAGGATGGTGCGCCGGATATTGATCCCGGCCTCGCGCATCTGCGCCGCGATATTGTCGGCGGTGTCGGCGTGAAAGGTCTCATCCGACGAGATCAGCTCGAATTCGGTGTCGGCATGGCCCTCTGCCTCGAGCATGTCGAGCGCGGCATCGCGATCCATCTCGATGGGGGGGAGTTCGGCATATTCGGGGTGGATCGGGCAGACATGGTGGTTTTCGGCCACGATGCCCAGATCGGAATAGCCCAGTTCCAGCACCTCGGCATTGCTGATGGCCATTTGCAGCGCGCGGCGGACCGCGCGATTGTCATAGGGTTCATTCTCCTGATTGAACCGCACGACCAGCGTGGATGATGTGACAGCCTCGGTCTGATCCATGCCGATGGCGGTAAAGATATCGAGGAAATCGCCCGTGGTTTCATACAGCATGTCGATCTCGGCCCCTTCGGCCGAGGCCACCCAGGCTGCCGGATCGGTGC
The DNA here is from genome assembly GCA_003561595.1 of Paracoccaceae bacterium. Taxonomy (GTDB): domain Bacteria; phylum Pseudomonadota; class Alphaproteobacteria; order Rhodobacterales; family Rhodobacteraceae; genus Roseinatronobacter. The sequence continues at coordinate 3,743 of PWWF01000288.1, forward strand.
CCAGATCGACAAATTCGATGCGGTCCAGCCAGGCGCCGTTGCCCTCGTTCCACCAGGTGTGATCGGGGTTGCGCTCGATCACCGCGCCGATGCCGGTGTCATGGCTGACCGGGCGGTAGGGGCCGGTGCCGATGGGGTCGCCGATGGGATCGCCGTTGAAATCGGGATGCACGACAGCGGCAGGGTAATCCGCAAGCCCCGAGATCAGCGTGATATCCGGGCGCGAGAGATGCAGGCGCAGCGTATGCTCATCGACCACTTCGACCGCGCCCTCGCGCAGCGCGTCATCTTCCATGATCGCGCCCATGCGGCTGGCCATGGAATTCCCCTCGACCGAGGTATCGCACCAGCGTTCGAAATTATGCGCCACATGCTCGGCGGTAAAGGCGTCGCCATTGTTCCAGGTCACGCCCTGCCGGATCATCAGCGTATATTCGGTGGCGTCGTCATTGGCTTCCCAATCTTCCAGCAGGACCGGGGTGATGGTGCCGTCGCGGTTATACTGCACCAGATATTCCAGCCAGCCACGGCAGACATTGGCCAGTTCCGACCAATCCCAGGTGCGCGGGTCGCGCTGGGCGCGAATATCCATCTGGACGCGCAATGTGCCGCCCATCTGGGGCGTATCGGCGCGCGCTGCCGGTGCGCTGAGGCCCAGAAGCCCGTAGGCAGCAGGCGCGGCCACGCCCAGCGCCGTCGCGCGGGTCAGAAATTCGCGGCGGCTGAGTTTGCCCTCGGTGCATTCGCTTGCATAGAGCTTCGCCGCACGGTGCAGTTCGGTCGCCTTGCGTTTCTTGTGGGTCATGTCGTGTCTCTCCCTGTCGTTTTTCCGGTTCTGCAGGTCCGCAACGTCACGGTATCGCAAGTCCTGCATATATTCCTGCGCCGATCAAAAACGACATGATGTCGTTTTTGCAAGATTTATCTTGGCCGGTAGGGCAGTCAGTCGCGGGGCGCGCCCCCTTCGAAATTATTGCCTTTCGCATCGTCGCAGGGCGCTTCCTGCATCTTCAGATGCAGGAAGCGCCCGCATACAGGTGGGTCCGGGCAAGGCCCTCGTCAAAGGAAATTCCCAGATCGGGGCCCTGGGGCGGGGTGACGAAACCATCCTCGACGCGCAGGGTATGGCCGATCAGCGGCAGATGGAACTCGCCGCCCGTGCCGATGCATTCGATCATCAACAGGTTGGGGGCCGTGGCGGCCAGATGGATATTCGCGGCCCATGCGACGGGGCCTGCGTAAACATGCGGGGCAAGCTGCGCGCCATACACCCCGGCTATGGCCGCAATCTTGCGTGTTTCCCACAGACCGCCTGCGCGGCCCGGTGCGGGCTGCGGGATGCTGGCCGCCCCCGCGCGCAGCACGGCGGCGAATTCGGCCCTTGTGCTCAGCCGCTTGCCCGTGGCGGCGGGGATGCGGACAGCGCGCGCGACCTCGACCATGGCAGGGATGTCATCGGGGGGCACGGGTTCCTCGAACCACAGGGGCTGATGCGCCTCGACCGCGGCGCCCTGCCGGCTCGCCCCGGCAGGCGTGAACTGTCCATGTGTGCCCAGCAGGATATCGGCGCGCCTTGCCCAGAATGTCCCAGGCCGCGATTTCCAGCCCCGAGAAGGCGCCCATCACAGTCGGGTCAGGCCGTTGGGTGAAGCCCGAGGAATAGGCGCGGCGGAACATCATCTCGATATTCTCGGGGCTCTCGCCCTGCATGTGGCGATGAAACACAGCGGGGATCACGGCCTGCATGGCCTGCGGGCCGACGGCGCTTGCATGGACTTCGCCATAGCCGGTGGTGCCGCATTCGGTGGTCAGCCGCACGGTGATCCAGTAGCGCCCGCCGCAACCCGGCGACGGGGTGCCGATCACGAAAATCTCCGGCCCTTCCAGCGTCATGACAGCGCCTCATAGGCATCGAACAGGATCACATTGCGCCGCCCATCTTTGACCCGATCAGTCGCTGTTCCTGACAGGCGGCCATCATCGGGTTCAGGCGCATGTCATCGTAACTGCCGGTCATGCCCGCCATGATGATCGACCCGCCCGGCGCGCACAGTCCCAGCGCCTGTTCCTAGGCGGCCACGGCGCCCATAGTGACAAAGACATGATCCGCCCCCCGCCCCGCAGTCGGCGCGCGGATCTGCGCCTGCGCATCCGGGTCACTGGCCAGCACGCCGTCGGTTGCACCGAAATCGCGCGCGGCCTGTAGCTTTTCGGGGGCCACATCCATCGCGATGTTGCGCCCGGCCCCGGCGATGCATGCGCCCTGAATGGTGTTCAGCCCGACCCCGCCCGTGCCGATCACCAGCGCGGCCGCGACCGCAGGCATGGCGGCCGTTTTGAACACGGCCCCTGTGCCGGTGATCACCCCGCAGGCCAGAAGTGCGGCCATATCGAGCGCGATATCGGCGGGCAACGGCGCAAGCTGGCTGGCATCGACGACGAGCTTTTCGGCGAAGGCCCCGGTCTTCATGCCCTGCGTGACCGGGGTGCCGTCGGGCAGAGCCAGGGGGCTGGCGCTGTCAGCGGCATATTCGCAGATCACGGGCCGCCCGTCGCTGCAGCAGCGGCAGGTGCCGCAGGCGCGGATCAGCGTGACCAGCACCCGCTGGCCGATACGGGCGTCGCTGACCCCGTCGCCCGGGCCGGTGACGATGCCTGCAGCCTCATGCCCGTAGACGGCGGGCAAGGTGCCGCCCCATGCGCCCTCGATGAAATGCAGGTCGGAATGGCAGATAGCGCAGGCGGCCAGCGTGACCTCGACCTCACCCTGACGCGGCGGGGCGAGGGTGATCTCCGCAATCTCGAGCGGGGCGCGGAAACGGGTGCAGAGGGCAGCTTTCATTTTTCGGGGGGGCCTTTTTCTGGCGGGGTGGCGGGCCTTGCGGCCCGCTGCCTTCGGCGAGAGTATTTGGAGCAAGATGAAATCAGCTGTGCATGAGGGTCACCCCGGGGTCAAACAGGTGCACGGGCGAAAGGGCTGGCTGATGGCGCGCACCCCTTGGCGCAGGATTGTCACAGGCCTGTCCCCCGCTATATCGCGTCCGAGTGATGATGGAGTGTGGAATGCGCAGCCTGATGGTCCTGATACTGGCCCTGTTCGCGGCCGGCCCGGCGCTGGCGTTCAGCTTCACCGCGCTGGATGGCAGCCGGATTGATCTGGCCAACTGGCAGGGGCGCCCGGTGCTGGTGGTCAACACGGCCTCGCTTTGTGGATACACGCGGCAATATGGCGATATGCAGGCGCTGTATGAGCAATTTGGCCCGCGCGGACTGGTCGTTCTGGCCGTGCCATCGGATGATTTCCGCCAAGAGCTCTCCTCGAACGCAGAAGTCGAGGATTTCTGCCGTGTGCAGACCGGGCTGACATTCGAGATCACGCAGATCACCCCCGTGCGCGGGCCGCAGGCGCACCCGTTCTATCAGTGGCTGGCCGAAGAGCACGGACATGTGCCGGACTGGAATTTCAACAAGGCGCTGATCGGGGGGGATGGTGCGTTGCTGGGCTTCTGGGGTGCGCGCACGCGTCCCGTGTCGCGTGCGATCACGCGTCAGGTTCGCGCGGCGTTGCCATGATGGGGCGCGCATGTTCGTCATGACGCCCGTATTCATCGGGTCCGAAATCTATCGCGGCTCCAGCTATGGGACGTGGCACCCGTTGCACATTCCGCGCGTATCCACGGTGATGGATCTGGTGCAGGCGCTGGGGTGGTTTGCGCCGGGGCAGTACCGGACCAGTCCGCGGGCGAAGCCCGCGGCGCTCGGGGTCTTTCACACAGAGGCTTACATCGCGGCGTTACAGCGAGCCGAGGATGCGCAATCGGTCGATGATGCGACGCGCCGCCGTCACGCGCTGGGCACGACGGCGAACCCGGTCTTTCCGGAGATGTTTCGCCGCCCGGCGACGGGCGCGGGCGGGGTGATGCTGGCGGCAGAGCTGGTGCGGGACGGGGGCATCGTGCATGTGCCCGGTGGCGGCACGCATCATGCGATGGCCGATCATGCGGGCGGGTTCTGTTATCTGAACGATCCGGTCCTGTGCCTGCTGGCGCTGCGGCGGCTGGGCCTGTCGCGGATCGCCTATGTCGATATCGACGCGCATCATGCCGACGGGGTCGAGGCCGCGCTGGGCGGGGATGAGGACATGCTGCTGATCTCGGTCCATGAGGAAAAGCGCTGGCCCTTCACCGGCGGGCTGGAGGAGGATGGGGGCGGGCGCGCGATCAACCTGCCGGTGCCGAGAGGATTCAATGATACCGAGATGGAGTTTGTGCGCGAGCGGCTGATCCAGCCCGCGCTGGAGCGGTTCGACCCGCAGGCGATCGTGCTGCAATGCGGGGCCGATGCGGTTGCCGAGGACCCGCTGTCGCGGCTGGCGCTGTCCAACAATGCCCATATCGGCGTTCTGCAGGCGCTGATGCGGCGCGCGCCCCGTCTGATCGTGCTGGGAGGCGGAGGGTACAACCCCTGGTCGGTCGGGCGGCTCTGGACGCGGGTCTGGGGGGCGCTGAACGGGCATGAGGTGCCGGAGCTATTTTCTGAGGGGGCCGAGGCGGTGCTGCGCGGGCTGACCTGGGAGCGGCGTGCGGCGGGGCGCAACCCGCCAGCGAGCTGGTTCACCACGCTGGCCGACCCGCTGCGCCCCGGGCCCTTGCGCGACGAGGTGAGGGACCGGGTCGCATATTTGCGCACCCGCACGGGGGTTTGTGCCTGATGCAAGCGTGTGAAAGCGGCCGTCGGGGGACGGCCCACTCACCCGCCCCCGTCCCCCTCCGGCCGCTTGCCCGCGCGATGCGCGGGCCGGCCATGGCGCGGGCAGCGCACGCCCGCGCAGGTTGCGCCGGGGGCGTCGCGCGACCTTGCGCCCTGCGGCACAGCCCCTTATGACGATGGGCGCAATTTTTCAGCGGGAAGAAGGGTCGGGCCATGCCGCTTCTGGTGATGAAATTCGGCGGCACCTCGGTCGCCGATCTGGAGCGCATCCGCAACGCCGCCCAGAAGGTCCGGGCCGAAGTGGCGCGCGGCTATGATGTCATTGTCATCGTCTCAGCCATGTCGGGCAAGACGAACGAGCTTGTGGGTTGGGTGAACGAGACCTCGCCGCTTTATGATGCGCGCGAATATGACGCGGTGGTCAGTTCGGGCGAGAATGTGACCGCCGGGCTGATGGCGCTGACGCTGCAGGAAATGGACGTGCCCGCGCGAAGCTGGCAGGGCTGGCAGGTGCCGATCCAGACCACCAGTGCGCATGGGGCCGCGCGCTTTGTCGATATCCCCCGCGCCAATCTGGATGCGAAATTCGCCGAAGGCTTCCGGGTTGCGGTGATCGCGGGGTTTCAGGGGGTCAGCGCCGAGGGGCGGATCACCACGCTGGGGCGCGGCGGGTCGGACACGACGGCAGTGGCCTTTGCGGCGGCCTTTGGCGCGGAGCGCTGCGATATCTACACCGATGTCGATGGCATCTACACGACAGATCCGCGCATCACCTCGAAAGCGCGCAAGCTTGACAGGATCAGCTTTGAGGAGATGCTGGAACTGGCCAGTCTGGGGGCCAAGGTGCTGCAGACGCGGTCTGTGGAACTGGCGATGCGTTACAAGGTGCGGCTGCGGGTGCTGTCATCCTTTGATGAAACGGATGAAATGTCTGGAACGCTGGTCTGCGATGAGGATGAAATCATGGAATCGAGAGTCGTCTCTGGCGTGGCCTACAGCCGCGAGGAAGCCAAGCTGACACTGGTCACGGTCGAGGACCGGCCCGGTATTGCCGCAGCCATCTTTGGTCCGCTGGCAGAGGCGGGGGTGAATGTGGACATGATCGTGCAGAATATCTCGGAGAAGGCGCAGGGCCATGACCGGCCTGTCACCGACATGACCTTTTCCTGCCCGGTCGAGCAGGTCGCCCGCGCCCGCAAGGCGCTGGAAGCCGCGCGTGACACCGGCGCGATCAGATATGACGGGCTGGAAGTGGATGAGGATGCGGCCAAGGTCTCGGTCGTGGGGATCGGGATGCGCAGCCATGCCGGTGTTGCGGCGCGCATGTTCAGCGCACTTGCCGAGGAAGGCGTCAATATCAAGGTTATTGCGACATCAGAGATCAAGATCTCGGTGCTGATTGATCGGAAATATATGGAACTGGCCGTTCAGGCGCTTCATGATGCATTTGACCTGGACAAGACCGGCTGAACGCCGCGCGCCGCATCGGCAGGATTGGAGGGGCCATGCCCCAGAGGACGGAAACTGACAGTCGCAAATTGCTGCGCCGGTTGCGCGACGAGATGTCCGTCTCGCGCCCGGGGCAGGAGCGGCTGGACCGGATCACCACGATCATCGCCGAATCCTTGGGGGTGGAGGTGTGCTCGGTCTATCTGTTCCGCGATCCCGACACGCTGGAGCTATGCGCGACCGAAGGGCTGAAGCCCGAATCCGTGCATCAGACCCGGTTGCGGCTGGGCGAGGGGCTGGTGGGCAAGGTCGCGAAGCTCGCCAAGCCCGTGAACACGGCCAATGCCCCCGCCGAGCCGGGCTTTCGCTACATGCCCGAAACCGGCGAGGATGTGTTCTCGTCCTTTCTGGGGGTGCCGATCCAGCGGCTGGGCGAGCGGCTGGGCGTGCTGGTCGTGCAGGCCAAGGAACCGCGTCTGTATTCGGATGATGAACTTTACGGTCTGGAAGTGGTCGCCATGGTGATCGCCGAAATGACCGAACTGGGCGCTTTTGTGGGCGAGGAAACAAGCTTTGCGGCGCCGCACAAGAATCAGGTCATGCTGCGTGGCGTCAATGCGCAGGAGGGCGAGGCCGAGGGCCAGGTCTGGCTGCACCAGCCCCGCGTTGTCATCACCAATCTGGTCAATGACAATACCGAGGCAGAACTGGCGCGCCTGAACGAGGCCGTTGACAAGCTGCGCGTGTCCATCGACGAATTGCTGACCCGCGCCGGAAGCCGTGATGCCGAACATCAGGAGGTGTTGCAGACCTACCGCATGTTCGCGCATTCGCGCGGCTGGCTGACGCGCATGGAGGACAGCATTCGCCTTGGCCTGTCCGCCGAAGCCGCCGTCGAGAAGGAGCAATCCGCCGCGCGTGCGCGACTTGAACGTGTGCCCGACGCCTATCTGCGCGACCGGCTGCATGATCTGGATGATCTGTCCAACCGGCTGCTGCGCATCCTCACCGGGCAGGGGAATGAGACCGGGGCCGAAATGCCCGACCGCCCGATCCTGGTGGCGCGCAATATCGGTCCGGGCGAATTGCTGGAATACGGGCGCAAGCTGCGCGGCGTGGTGCTGGAAGAAGGCGCGGTTGGCAGCCACGCCACCATCGTCGCCCGCGCGCTGGCGATCCCGCTGGTCATCAATGTGCCGCGCATCACGACCGAGGCGCTGAACGGCGATAACATCCTTGTCGACGGGACCGAGGGCACAGTCCATCTGCGCCCCGATGACACGATCAGCGCGGCCTTTCGCGACAAGATGGCGATGCAGGCCAAGGCGCAGGAACGCTATGCCAGCCTGCGCGACAAGCCTGCCGTGGCACGCTGCGGCACACGGGTGCGGCTGAAGATGAATGCCGGGCTGATGGCCGATCTGCCGTCGCTGCCCTCTTCCGGGGCCGAGGCTGTGGGCCTGTTCCGCACCGAATTGCAGTTCCTGACGCGGGCGAACATGCCCAAACGCGCCGAGCTTGTGGCCAATTACGCACGCGTTCTGGATGCGGCGCAGGGCAAGAAGGTGAATTTCCGCACGCTCGATATCGGGTCGGACAAGGTCATGCCCTATATGAAACGCCCGGATGAGCCCAACCCCGCGATGGGCTGGCGCGCCCTGCGCGTGGGGCTGGACAAGCCCGGCGTGCTGCGGATGCAGCTACAGGCGCTGATCCGCGCGGCAGCGGGCCGTCCGCTGAGCGTGATGTTCCCGCTGGTCACGACGCATGGTGAATTCACCCGCGCGCGCGATCTGCTGCTGCGCGAGATCGAACGCGAGCGACGGCTGGGCCATGTCCTGCCCGAAACGCTCGAGGTCGGCGCAATGCTGGAAAGCTGTTCGCTGGCCTATGCCCCCAAGGCGTTTTTCGAAGAGGTCGATTTCATCTCGATCGGGGGCAATGACCTCAAGCAGTTCTTCTTTGCCGCCGATCGCGAGAATGAGCTTGTGCGGCGGCGCTATGACACGCTGAACACGGCCTATCTGAGCTTTCTGCAACTGATCGTGGATCGCTGTCACGAGACGGGAACGCGGCTGTCCTTTTGCGGCGAGGATGCCGGGCGGCCTGTGGATGCGATTGCGCTGGCGGGTATCGGGATCGGGTCACTGTCGATGCGCCCGGCCTCTGTCGGGCCAGTGAAATCCCTGATCCGGCGCGTGAATTTCAACGAGATCTCGGAAATCATCGCCCGTGTGCAGGCGCGCGGGCTGGAAAGCGCGCGCCCGGCATTGCTGGATTATGTGGCGGGGCTGGTGGACTGATCCGCCTGCGCAGGCTGCACGCTGCCGGTAATGCCGGTCCATGCACCATCGGACAGGGCCAGCCCCAGAACGCGGGCGGGGTTCGTGGGGGGCGGCATCTCCACGCCTTCCAGCCGGGTGAAGCTGAAGCGGCTGTAATAGGGCGCGTCGCCGACCAGTAGCACGCGGGTCCAGCCCAGATCGCGCGCCCGTCCCAGGCTGTCGCGGATCAGCCAGCCGCCCAGGCCCTCGCCCTGGTGAATGGGGTGCACGGCGATTGGCCCCAGTAGAAGCACCGGTGCATCGCCCACCCGGACCGGCCAGTAGCGGATGGCGGCGGCCAGCCCGTCAGCGTCGCGCAGGGTCAGGCATAGCGGGGCCACAGGGGCCACGCCGTCGCGCAACCGGTATGACGACAGCGCCTCGCGCCCGGGCGCGAAGCACAGGTCATAAAGGGCCTCGACCTCCCACCAGTCCGAGGGTGTTTCCTGTTCAAGCTGCATCGCCCGCCCCAAGCCGCAATCGGCGCTGGCAGGCCGCCTAGCATGGCGCTAGGTTGCGCGCAAACAGATCGGAGTGTCCGCATGTTCTATGAACCCCGGCATGGCCATGGCCTACCGCACAACCCCTTCAACGCCATTGTCACCCCGCGCCCCATTGGCTGGATCTCGACCCGTGGGGCGGATGGTCAGGACAATCTGGCGCCCTATTCGTTTTTCAATGCCGTGGCCTATGTGCCGCCGCAGGTGATGTTCGCCTCGACCAGCGCCAAGGCGGATCGCGATGGCACCAAGGATTCTGTCGCCAATATTCGCGAGACAGGGGTCTTTTGCGTGAATGTGGTCGAATATGCCGCGCGCGATGTGATGAACGCAACCTCGGGGCCATGGCCGCGCGAGGTGGATGAATTCGCGCATGCCGGGCTTGCGCGCGAAGAATGCCGGATGATCGGTGCGGCGCGGGTGGCCGAGGCGCCTGCAAGTCTGGAATGCCGGATGACACAGATCGTGCAATTGGAGGGCGAGGCGAATTTCACGGTCTTTGGCGAGGTCGTGGGCGTGCATCTGCGCGAGGATTGCGTGATCGACGGGCAATTCGACATCACGCATTTCCAGCCATTGGCGCGCTGCGGCTATCGCGATTATGCCGTGGTCCGCGATGTGTTCAGCCTGAAGCGTCCGGGAGAGTGAGTTCGGCGGCCGATGCTGCGCATCGGTTCGGCTGGCCCGGCGGCGCTGTGCCGGGACCAGCCGTTCGATTGAGTATTTTTGGCAAGATGAAAGGGCAGTACGCAGTGTCGGTCAGGCGAGCCAGTCGCGGAACTCGGATATGACCTGTGCATAGATGTCGCGCTTGAAGGGCACGATCTTGTCGAGCAGCTCACCTGACGCGATCCAGCGCCAGTCACTGAATTCGGGATGATCGGTGTCGAGGTCGATCTGGTCATCCCGGCCCAGATACCGCTTGAGGAACCAGTGCTGTTTCTGGCCACGGTATTTCCCCCCCCAGATGCCGGGCACCATGTCGGGGGGAATGTCATAGGCCAGCCAGTCGCGCGTCCGGGCCAGCGGCGCGACCAGCGTTGACGGGATGCTGGTTTCCTCGCGCAATTCGCGCAGCGCGGCTTTGGCCGGGTCTTCGCCCGGATCAATCCCGCCCTGGGGCATCTGCCAGGCCGGCAGCTTGCTGTCGATGCGCCGGGCCGCAAAGATCAGCCCGGCGTCATTGATGAGCATGATCCCGACACAGGGCCGGTAGGGCAGCGCCGCGATCTGGTCAGGGGTCATCGGCGTCCGTTCAGCGCCGTGAGCCCGCGCAGGATATCGAGCGCATAGGCGAGTTGGTAATCCTCTTCGCGCAGTCGGGCGACCGTTTCGGCCTTGTCGCGCTCTTCTTCCATCAGGCGGCGCTCATCCTCGGTCATTTCCTCGCTGTCCAGCCGACCGCGCAGATCATCTTCCGAGCGCTGGGGCAGGCTTTCTTCGGGTTCATCCTCGGAGATCGGGCGGCGGCGCGGTTGTTCGACCACGATATCGGGCGAGACGCCCAGCGCCTGGATCGAGCGCCCCGAGGGCGTGTAATAGAGTGAGGTCGTCAGCCGGATCGCGCCATCCCCGCGCAGCGGCATGACTGTCTGGACCGAGCCCTTGCCGAAGCTGCGCGTGCCCACGACAATCGCGCGGCGGTGATCCTGCAGCGCGCCTGCCACGATCTCCGAGGCCGAGGCCGAGCCGCCATTGATCAGCACCACCAGCGGTTTGCCGTCGATCATATCCCCGGACTGGGCGTTGAACCGCTCGCCCGAATCCTCTTCCCGGCCACGGGTCGAGACGATTTCGCCCTGATCGAGGAAGGCATCGGTCACGCGGATTGCCTGGGTCAGCAGCCCGCCGGGATTGTTGCGCATGTCGAGGACGACACCGCCGAGATTGTCGATCCCGCCAAGATCCTCGACCGCCTCTTCCAGCCCGTCGCGCAGGTTGGGGTAAGTCTGTTCATTGAAGGTGGTCACGCGCAGGATAACGGTGTCGCCTTCGGTGCGCACGCGCACGGCCTGCATGCGGATCGTGTCACGGACGATAGACAGATCGAAGGGCTCGCTCTCGCCCTCGCGCACGACCGTGATGATGATTTCCGATCCGACAGGGCCGCGCATCATCTCGACCGCCTGATTGAGGGTCAGTCCCAGCACCGATTCGCCATCGACATGGGTGATCAGATCGCCTGGTTCAACGCCTGCATCATCGGCGGGCGTGCCATCCATGGGGGTGACGACCTTGATGAAGCCCTCTTCCTGCGTGACCTCGATCCCCAGCCCGCCGAAAGAGCCGCGGGTCTGGGTGCGCATCTCGTCGAAATCATCGGGGGGCATGTAGCCCGAATGCGGGTCAAGCGACATGAGCATGCCGTTGATGGCGGCCTCGATCAGTTTGGCCGTGTCGGGTTCATCGACATACTGGTTGCGCACACGCTCGAACACATCGCCGAACAGGTCGAGCTGTTCATAGACCGAACTTGACCGGCCGCGTTCCTGCGCCAGAAGCGGCCCGGCCACCTGGGTTGCCACAAGCGCCCCGGCCAGAATGCCGCCCAGACCTGCCATCACGAACCTGTTCATCATCATCACCCTGTCCTGCGCCGCCGCGCATCTGGTATTTCCGTCACGATCTCAGTCTCGGGCCCCACTGAATGCGAACCAGGGCTCCGGGTCAATGGGCATCCCATCCTGTCGGATTTCAAAATAGAGTGTTTGAGAGCGACTGCCAGAGTCACCTGTGCCAGAGGCAGGCGGCATCAGGCCCAGAGGTGTGCCCTGCGGAATGATCTCGCCTGTCTGCACCATCACCTCGTCCAGGCCCGACAGCACCATCAGATAAGCCTCGGCCGGTTCCAGAATGATGACCTGGCCATGCCCTGACAAGGGGC
>PWWF01000210.1 GCA_003561595.1 Paracoccaceae bacterium
CGCAGCCCCTGCCGATTGCTTGCGGAAATAGAAGCCGATCAGCAGATAGGAGGCCAGCCCAACCCCTTCCCAGCCGAAGAAGAGCTGCACCAGGTTGTCTGCCGTCACCAGCATCAGCATCGCAAAGGTGAACAGCGACAGATAGGCAAAGAAACGCGGGCGGTAGCTTTCATCCTCGCGGAAATTCTCGTCATGCGCCATGTAGCCGAAGCTATAGAGATGCACGAGCGCCGAGACGGTCGTGATGACGATCAGCATTACGGCGGTCAGGCGGTCCAGACGGATCGCCCAGTCGCCCACCAGCGTGCCGCTGTCGATCCAGCGCATCAGCGTGATCTGTTGCACGCTGCCATCATGGGTCAGAAAGATCACCCAGGACAACAGGGCCGACAGGAACAGAAGCGCCGTTGCCACGATCTGCGCGGGCCGTTCCCCGATCACGCGCCAGAACAGACCTGCGATGATCGCGCCAATCAGCGGGGCCAGAAGTACCGTTACTGCCATTGCCTCAGCCTTTCATCACATTGACGTCTTCGACATCAATCGTGCCCCGGTTGCGGAAGAAACAGACCAGGATCGCGAGGCCGATCGCCGCCTCGGCAGCGGCCACAGTCAGGATGAACATGGTAAACACCTGCCCCACCAGATCGTTGAGGAAGCTCGAGAATGCCACCAGATTGATATTGACCGACAACAGCATCAGCTCGATCGACATCAGGATGATGATGATGTTCTTGCGGTTCAGGAATATCCCGAAAATGCCGATGACGAACAGCGCCGCGGCGACTGTCAGGTAATGTTCCAGTCCAACCATTCCGGTTCCCTCGTTCTCGTTCCGGGGCGCGGGCTGTTGCCGCCCGCTTTCCTTGTCGCGCGTAACCTCGGCTTCAGCCGAGGCCCTGCCCGGGTTTCACGTCCTTCAGTTCCATCGCCTTGGCCGGGTCACGGTGCATCTGCGCGACCACATCCTGACGCTTGATATCCTTGCGGTGGCGCAGCGTCAGCACGATCGCCCCGATCATCGCGACCAGCAGGATCAGCCCGGCGACCTGAAACAGCAGGAAATACTGGTCATAGAGGATCATCCCCAGCGCCTTGGTGTTATGCATCTCGTCCAGATCGGGCGTGGGGGCCTGACGCAGCGCCAGCGCGCCCTCGGCCTCTTGCCAGGACCCGAGCAGCAGCGCCATCTGCATCAGAAGCACCACACCCACAATCGCGGCGATGGGGAAATAGCGCGCCATTTCGCCCTTGAGTGCTGCAAAATCGACATCCAGCATCATCACCACGAACAGGAACAGCACCGCGACCGCGCCGACATAGACGATGATCAGCAGCATCGCGATGAATTCGGCCCCCAGAAGCACGAACATCCCCGCCGCCGAAACGAAAGACAGAATCAGCCACAGCACCGAATGCACCGGGTTGCGCGAGATCGTGACCAGAAACGCCGCGCCCAGCAGCGTTACGGCAAAGGCGTAGAATGTGATATCGGCGATCCCCATGTCCCTCGGGTCCTCTCTGTCGCGGACGGCTTGCGCGCCCCTGTCGTCCACATGCTCGCGCCCCCTTAACGGTAGGGCGCGTCAATCTCAAGATTGCGGGCGATCTCTGCTTCCCAGCGTTCGCCGTTTTCCAGCAGTTTTTCCTTGTCGTAGAACAGCTCTTCGCGTGTTTCGGTCGCGAATTCGAAATTCGGGCCTTCGACAATCGCATCCACGGGGCAGGCTTCCTGACAGAAGCCGCAATAGATGCATTTGGTCATGTCGATATCGTAGCGCGTGGTCCGGCGGGATCCGTCCTCGCGCGGTTCGGCATCGATGGTGATGGCCTGCGCGGGGCAGATCGCCTCGCATAGTTTGCAGGCAATGCAGCGTTCCTCGCCATTGGGATAACGGCGCAGCGCGTGTTCCCCCCGGAACCGGGGCGAGAGCGGCCCTTTTTCATGCGGATAGTTGACGGTCGGTTTGGGCGCCACGAAATAGCGCATCCCCAGACCGAAGCCTTTGATGAAATCGGTCATCAGTGTGTATTTGATCGCGCGGTTCCAGTCAAAACCCATCTCAGACCCCCAATCTCTCTTCGAGCTTCTCGACCCGTGAATCGATGGCATGGATGTATGAACCGAAGCCGATCAGGATTGCACGCTGGCCGTGCAACTCTGTCTCAAGATCGGTGAACCGCTCATCCATGCGGGTTTCAAGCGATTTCAGCCCTGTCTGCAGCCCGCCAATCTCTTCGCGTATCGACCGAAGCTGCTCCAGAAGAAGATTCTCGACGTTTTCGTTCATCTCAGCCCCCCACGGCCCAGCGGGCCCAGAAGCCACCCGCCACTTCGAATTTCGCGAGGAAGGAAATCACCACGACCCAGCCCAGAGACAACGGCAGGAACACTTTCCAGCCGATCCGCATAAGCTGATCATAGCGGTAACGTGGCGTGATCGCCTTGACCATCGCGAAGAGGAAGAAGAAGAACGCCATCTTCAGGAACATCCAGTGGAACCCGTCGGGCAGCCCCGGAATGGGTGACAGCCAGCCCCCGAAGAACAGCAAGCTGATCAGCGCACACATCAGGAAGATGGCGATGTATTCGCCCGCCATGAACAGCAGATACGGGGTCGAGCCGTATTCGACCATGAACCCTGCCACCAGTTCCGATTCCGCTTCGGGCAGATCGAAGGGCGGGCGATTTGTCTCTGCCAGACAGGACACGAAAAACAACAGCACCATCGGCAGATGCGGCAGCCAGTACCAGCCAAGCGCGCCCCAGCCGGTATCCTGCGCGGCAACGATGGCGCCGAAATTCATGCTGCCGGTCGAGATGATGACCCCGATGATGATCAGACCCAGCGACACCTCATAGGATACCATCTGCGCGGCCGACCGCAGCGAGCCAAGAAAGGCGTATTTCGAGTTCGACGCCCAGCCGCCCATGATAACCCCGTAAACCTCGAGCGAGGTGATCGCGAGGACGAACAGGATCGCAACATTGATATCAGCAAGCACCCAGCCGTCATTGAACGGAATCACCGCCCAGGCCAGCATCGCGAGGATGAAGGACAGAAGCGGCGCGAGGAAATAGACGGGACGGTCCACGCCTGCGGGAATCACCACTTCCTTGACGACGAATTTCAGCGCGTCGGCAAAGGTCTGCAGCAAGCCCCACGGACCGACCACATTCGGGCCGCGCCGCATCTGCACGGCGGCCCAGACCTTGCGATCCGCATAGACCAGAAAGATCAGGCTGATCATCACGAAGCCGACCACCAACAGCGACTGCGCCATGATCAGAAGGGTGGTCCCAAGGCCGGTGCTCAGAAACTCGTTCATAGGTCCCTCAAATCCTCATCCCGTCGGAATGCCCTGCTCCAGGCAGTCATCCACAATCACCTCGGCATCCATGTTGCGCACGCCCCGTGGCAGATCGGGCGAGATGACGAAACCGCCATCCCCCAGCCACAGACTGCCCTGCCGTTCCACATTGGTGCGCACATGCTGGGCGAAACTGTAGCCGCGGGTTAGCGCATATTGCGCGGCGGCACAACGCGCATAGCGCACGACATCCTCGCGTCCACGTGCACCGCGCATCTGCACCAGAAAGTTCACGGTATTGTCGTCCAGCAGCAAGGTATCGACGCCCAGATATTCCGCATTTGGCGGCGGATCCAGCGACGCATCCACGCTGTCGCGCTGGCCGCAACCCGTCAGACCGGCTGTTGCCAGCACCAGAACAAGGGCTGTCCGTTGCATCACTCACTCTGCCGCCAGGGGGGCCTGCGCCCGTTCCTTGGCCATTGCCGACAGTTCCGCCATCAGGGCTGAGGCGCGCGCGATCGGGTTGGTCAGGTAATGATCCGTGATCGCGTTGCGGAAATCGGCCTTGCCCAGTTTGCCCGCCTCGAGCGGTTGCCAGGTGTTCTCCGGCACAAGGTCGATCTCGCCCAGATGCGGGACCGCCGCGCTCAGATGCGCGCGCAAGGCCCCGATACTGTCAAAGGGCAGGACATTGCCCAATTCGCCCGAGAGCGCGCGCAGGATGGCCCAGTTTTCCTTGGCCTCGCCCGGCGGAAAGCCTGCGCGCAACGCCAGTTGCGGGCGCCCTTCGGTATTGACGAAAATCCCCGGTTCTTCGGTATAGGCCGCGCCGGGCAGGATGATATCGGCCCGATGCGCGCCCCGGTCGCCGTGGCTGCCCTGATAGATCACGAATGCCCCCGGCGCGATGTCGATCTCATCCGCGCCCAGATTATAGATCACGTCGGCCCCGTCGGTTGCCGCCGTGATCCCGCCCTCGGTCACACAGCCCAGATCCATTGCGCCGACACGGCTGGCGGCCGTATGCAGGACCATCAGTTTCGCGCCCATCTTCTCGGCCAGCGCCTGCGCCGAGCCCAGAACCGCCGCGCCATCGGCCTCGCGCAGCGCGCCCTGGCCGATGATGACGATGGCCTCTTCCTCCGACTGAGTGGCGTCTTTCACCAATCTGTCCAGCGCCGCGCGATCCGTGCCCAGATGGTCAAGCTCATAGGTCAGATCAGCGGACGGGCCGATCAGGCTGACATCGGCGCCAAGCAGCCATGCCTTGCGGATGCGCGCATTCAGCACCGGCGCTTCATGTCGGGGGTTGGTGCCGATCAAGACGATCTTGCGGGCATGATCTATATCCTCGATCAGCGCCGTGCCGACATAGCCCGAGCGATTGCCCGCCGGCAGATGCGCGCCATCGGTGCGGCACTCGACCGTGCCGCCCTGCCCCTCGATCAGCAGTTTGAGCGCATGCGCCGCCTCGACCGAGGCCAGATCACCCACCAGCCCGGCAAGTTTCTTGCCCGTCATTGCCTCGGCCGCAGCCGAGAGCGCCTCGGGCCATGTGGCGGGGCGCAGCTTGCCATTCTCGCGGATATAGGGGCGGTCCAGCCGCTGCCGCTTCAGCCCGTCCCAGACATAGCGCGACTTGTCCGACAGCCATTCCTCATTCACGCCGTCATGGTTACGCGGCAGGATGCGCATGACCTCGCGCCCCTTGGTATCCACGCGGATGTTGGACCCCAGCGCATCCATCACGTCGATGGTTTCGGTCTTGGTCAGTTCCCATGGCCGCGCGGTAAAGCTGTAGGGTTTGGACACCAGCGCGCCCACGGGGCACAGGTCCACGATATTGCCGACCATCTCCGATTCGATCAGCGCGCCCAGATAGGTCGTGATCTCGGCATCCTCGCCGCGCCCGGTCTGGCCCATCACCTGCACGCCCGCGACCTCGGTCGTGAAGCGCACGCAGCGGGTGCAGGAAATGCAGCGGGTCATGTGGGTTTCCACCAGCGGGCCGAGTTGCAGATCCTCGACCGCGCGCTTGGGTTCGCGGAAGCGCGAGAAATCGACGCCATACGCCATCGCCTGATCCTGCAGGTCACACTCGCCGCCCTGATCGCAGATCGGGCAATCCAGCGGGTGGTTGATCAGCAGGAACTCCATCACCCCCTCGCGCGCCTTCTTCACCATGGGCGAGTTGGTGCGGATCACCGGCGGCTGCCCCTCAGGGCCGGGGCGCAGGTCGCGCACCTGCATTGCGCAACTGGCCGCAGGCTTGGGCGGGCCGCCCACAACCTCGACCAGGCACATCCGGCAATTGCCCGCGATCGACAGCCGCTCATGATAGCAGAAGCGCGGGATTTCGATGCCTGCCTCTTCGCAGGCCTGGATCAGCGTCATCTCGACCGGCACTTCGATTTCGTTATCGTCGATCACGATCTTGCGCATATCGGACATGGGTCACCTTTCCGTAAGCTGGCGGCCAAGCGCGGTGCGCTCGGCAATCTGTGTGCGGGCATAGGCGCAAATCTCGGCCTCGCTGGCCGGGTCAACGCCCGCGCGCTCGAGATGCCCGTCAACCTGGGCCTGCATGAGCGCCTGTTCTTCCTTGTCCTCGACAAAGGCCTCGATCTGCGCGCGGCTGTAGCCAAGCCCCCGCGCCCGGTGATACAGCGACAGGAAATACCGCGTCCGCGTCAGACGCCCCGGCGGCTCGATCCCGTCGCATTTGCGGGTAACATGGCGGATCAGCGCTGCCGTGAAGAGACCGTTATAGATGTCGGAATTGCCGCGCAGGGCCTCATTGACCTCTGCCTGCGTGGTGCCGGCGCTTGCGCCTGCCGAGAGGGAAAGTGCTGTCACAAGCGCGATAAGGGGTGATTTCATGGCCGTCACTCCGCTGCGAGCGCGCATTGGCGCTGCGTCCATAGCTTGGCCTCGGCCAGCCAGTCCCAGCCAAAGGCATGATCACTGGCCCCATGCGCGCGCAGATGCTCCAGCCGCGCCAACCCCTCGTCCAGCGTGGGCCGATGCCCGACCGGCACCCACCACATGACGAAATGCTGCGCGCCCATGACCTCGAACCACTCGGCCCGGCGGGCATAGAACTGCCGGTGCACTGTGTTCCAGACAAACAGTTCCAGCGACGCGATATCGGTCCAGACCGTCAGATTGGCCACGAATTGCGGATCGCCTGCAATGCAATTTTCGGTGTTCCCGGTGCCCGGCGCGCCGGACCCTTCCATCATCCACACGAACCCCGCGCTGCGCTTGCCGATCCCGTTCACCCGGTCCAGCGCGCCCATGAAGTCTGCCACGCGCGGATCATCCGGCGGCGCTGCCAGCCGCCCGATATTGAGTTGCGCGAGATGATGGCCCGGCCGCTGCATGACTATTCCGCCGCGACCTTGGCGCTGGTGCCCAGTTTGCGCGCGCGAATACGGTCCTCGATCTCGGGGCGGAAATTGCGGATCAGCCCCTGGATGGGCCAGGCCGCCGCATCGCCCAGCGCGCAGATCGTATGACCCTCGACCTGCTTGGACACATCCCACAGCATATCGATCTCTTCCAGTTCAGCCTCGCCGCGCACCAGCCGGTCCATGACGCGCATCATCCAGCCCGTGCCTTCGCGGCAGGGCGTGCATTGCCCGCAGCTTTCGTGCTTGTAGAACTT
The DNA here is from genome assembly GCA_003561595.1 of Paracoccaceae bacterium. GTDB lineage: Bacteria > Pseudomonadota > Alphaproteobacteria > Rhodobacterales > Rhodobacteraceae > Roseinatronobacter. The sequence continues at coordinate 6,983 of PWWF01000210.1, forward strand.
GGCCAGACGCCAGATCGCCTTGACGATATCGGTGGATTTGTCCATCACGATCACGGCCGCCGTGCCCAGCCCCGATTGCAGGTCATTGCGCAGATAATCGAAATCCATCGTGGCATGGCGCATCTTTTCACCACGCACACAGGGCACCGAGGACCCGCCGGGAATAACCGCCAGCAGATTGCCCCAGCCGCCGCGAATGCCGCCGCAATGGCGCTCGATCAGCTCCTCGAAACTGATCGACATTTCCTCCTCGACCACGCAGGGCCGCTTCACATGCCCAGAGATCGCGAAAATCTTGGTGCCCGCATTGTTGGGCCGCCCGAAACCCGCGAACCACGCACCACCGCGCCGCAGGATCGTGGGGACAACGGCAATCGATTCCACATTGTTCACGGTCGTCGGGCAGCCATACAGGCCCGCACCCGCCGGAAAGGGGGGCTTCATGCGCGGCATGCCCTTCTTCCCTTCCAGGCTTTCCAGAAGTGCTGTTTCCTCACCGCAGATATAAGCGCCTGCGCCGTGATGCAGGTAGATGTCGAAATCCCAGCCCGACCCGCAGGCATTCTTGCCCACCAGCCCGGCCTCATAGGCCTCATCAATCGCGGCCTGCAGCGCCTCGCGCTCGCGGATATATTCGCCCCGGATATAGATGTAGCAGGCATGCGCATTCATCGCGAAAGACGCGATCAGGCAGCCTTCGATCAGCGTATGCGGATCATGGCGCATGATCTCGCGGTCCTTGCAGGTGCCGGGCTCGGATTCGTCGGCATTCACCACCAGATAGGCCGGGCGGCCATCCGATTCCTTGGGCATGAAGGACCATTTCAGGCCCGTCGGGAACCCGGCCCCGCCGCGCCCGCGCAGGCCGGATTTCTTCATCTCGTCAATGATCCAGTCGCGGCCCTTGGCAAGGATCGCCTTGGTGCCATCCCAATGCCCGCGCGCCATCGCGCCGCGCAGCGAGCGGTCATGCATCCCGTAAAGGTTGGTGAAAATGCGGTCCTGATCGTTGAGCATTGCTTACCCCTTGCTGCCGACTACCTGCCGGCCTTGCCCCGTCGCCAGACGCGGATCGTGACGATCAGCGCCCAGGCAAAAGCTGCCAGCGCTGCGAAATCGATGAGAAACGCATAGCGCGGGTCCCAGCCATAGTCGCGCCCGATCCAGCCCAGCACGACCCAGGCGACAATCGCCACGGCCATGACCAGTGCGGCCTGCCGTGCCTGCCGCGCGAGGGCCAGTTCCTCTTTGCCGGGTTTCTGCGTCACATCCCATCCTTCGTGTCACGTGCGTCCGGATCCATCCTTGTCATCCCCGGCCAGCGCCTTGGCCTGCGCCACCCAGTCATCGCGGCTGGCCCGGCCCCGGAACCCTTCGAGATTGTCATCCACCCAGGCCAGTTCCTCATCGCTCCAGTTCGCGATCTGCCAGTAGTGATGCACGCCAAGCGCGTTGAGCATCTTTTCCAGCTTTGGCCCCACACCCTTGATCTGCTTCAGATCATCGGCCTTGCCCTTGGCTTTCTTCAGCATCTCGGGGCGGGTGCCATTGCCTGCGTCCTCGGCACCCTTGGCCACGGCCTCGGGCTTGGCCTTGGGCTTGGCCGTCGCGGCCTGCTTGCTGGCGCCGGTATCATCAACCGGCGTCACCATCGCGGGTTTGGGTTCGCGCCGCTTGATGGTCTTGCTGTCCACGGGCTTGACCTTGTCGACCCCCTGCCAAGGGGTGATCAACGGCACCTCGGTCCCGTCAATCCGCTTGAGCGTGTCGCCCAGCCGGTCGGCCAGCGCGACCGAGGCGTTCTGATCCTCGCCCGTGAAATCCGCAAGCGTCGTGACACCGCCCAGCGGTTCGGACGCAAAACGCCCGTTCTGCGGCCCCGGCGCGGGCACCTTGCCCGCCGCCATGTCATCAAGCAGCTTTGCGAAGCTCTCGGCGGTCAGATCCTCGTAGTAATCCTTGCCGATCTGCGCCATGGGCGCATTCGCGCAAGCGCCAAGGCACTCGACCTCTTCCCAGGAAAACTTGCCATCTGCCGACAGTTGATGCGGGCGTTTCGCGATCTTTTCGCGGCACACCGCCACCAGATCCTCGGCCCCGCAGATCATGCAGGACGTGGTGCCGCAAATCTGGATATGCGCAACCGATCCAACAGGTTGAAGCTGGAACATGAAGTAGAATGTCGCCACTTCCAGCGCACGAATATAGGCCATGTCCAGCATCTGCGCGACATGCTCGATCGCCGCGCGGGTCAGCCAGCCTTCCTGCTCTTGTGCGCGCCACAAAAGCGGGATGATTGCGCTGGCCTGACGGCCCTCGGGATATTTGGTGATCTGCGCTTCCGCCCATTTCTGATTATCGGGCGTGAAGGCAAAGCTGTCGGGTTGTTCCGGGTGCAGTCGGCGCAGCATTAGCGGTCAATCTCTCCAAAAACGACATCCATGGTGCCAATGATGGCCGCGACATCGGCCAGTTGGTGGCCCTTGCAGACATGATCCATGCTTTGCAGATGCAGGAACCCCGGCGCGCGCAGTTTCGCGCGATAGGGCTTGTTCGTGCCATCGGCCACCAGATAGACCCCGAATTCGCCCTTGGGTGCTTCCACGGCGGCATAAACCTCGCCCGCGGGCACGTGGAACCCTTCGGTGTAAAGCTTGAAGTGATGGATCAGCGCTTCCATGCTGGTCTTCATCTCGGCGCGGTCCGGGGGTGTGATCTTGCCGCGGGCCAGCACATCGCCCTGCCCTTCGGGCGCGCGCAGCTTTTCAATGGCTTGCAGCATGATCTTCACGCTTTCGCGCATCTCGGCCATGCGGCACAGATAGCGGTCATAGCAATCGCCATTCTTGCCCACGGGGATCTTGAAGTCGAATTCGTCATAGCATTCATAAGGCTGCGCGCGCCGCAGGTCCCAGGCCAGCCCGGATCCACGCACCATCACGCCGGAATACCCCCAGTCGAGGATTTCCTTCTCGGAAATCACGCCGATATCGGCATTGCGCTGCTTGAAGATGCGGTTTTCGGTCAGCAGCGTGTCGATATCGTCCAGCAATTTCGGAAAGGTCCCGCACCATTCCTCGATATCGTCAAGCAGGTCGGGCGGCAGGTCCTGATGCACGCCGCCGGGGCGGAAATAGGCGGCATGCAGGCGTGCCCCGCAGGCACGCTCATAAAAGATCATCAGTTTCTCGCGCTCCTCAAACCCCCACAAGGGCGGGGTCAGCGCGCCCACATCCATGGCCTGCGTTGTCACATTCAGCAGGTGGCTGAGGATGCGCCCGATCTCGGAATAGAGCACCCGGATCAGCGACGCGCGGCGCGGCACCTCGACCCCGGTCAGCTTTTCGATGGCCAGGCACCACGCATGTTCCTGGTTCATCGGCGCGACATAATCCAGTCTGTCGAAATAGGGCAGGTTCTGCAGGTAGGTGCGGCTTTCCATCAGCTTTTCGGTGCCGCGATGCAGCAGCCCGATATGCGGGTCACAACGCTCGACAATCTCGCCATCCAGTTCCAGCACCAGCCGCAACACACCATGCGCGGCAGGGTGTTGCGGGCCGAAATTGAGGTTGAAATTACGGATGCGCTGTTCATCCGTCTGGGCGTCGTGAAACCCCTTGGAGCCGTCCATCATCTTGCCCCTTTCCAATCGGTGCGCGCATGGATGCGCAGTGTTTCCCATGATCTGGGCGCGCGGCCCAGTCTTGCCAGTCCCTGAATGCCCGGTCGCGCGGTCATGCCACACCCCGGTCGAGCGAGCGCTGCCAGCTTTCCGGCAGATGCCCGAAGCGCTGCGCGACATAGGCATATTGCGGCTGCAAAAGGGCCACGGCACGCGCGTGCTGATCGTCGGCCAGCGGCAGCGGCACGCCCGCATGCACGGCGCGTCCCGGCGTGCGGGTCGCGGGCGAAATGCCCAGAAATGCCGTCAGCCGCGCCAGCCCCGGCCCGGCCAGCAGATCGTCCTGAAACAGCACCAGCAGGCGCTTGGGATCAACCGCCGCATCCAGCCGCGCCAGCGCGCCCGCGTAATCGCCCCGCGCGATTGCACGCGGTTCCTGCCCGCGCAGCGCGCTGTCCATCAGCGCGCGTGCGGCAGCGGCAAAATCCCCTGCCCCGGTCGTACGGCGCCGCGCCAGCATGCGCATATGACTCCAGAGTCGGGCGACCGGGTCGCGCAGCAGATAGACGATGCGCACGTCCGCCGCCATCCGGGCAATCGCGCGCAGCCTGCCCGCGTCCAGCAGCCCGTAGGATGGGGTGATGTCACCCACCACCCGGCGCGCACTGCGCCCGTTCGTCAGATAGCCCAGATAGGCGGACATATCCTCGGCCCGGCGTTCCAGCACGGCCAGCCACTCGCGCAGGTCGCGCTTGCGGCGGCGCAATGCAGCGGGCCGATCCCCTGCATCCTGCGCCTCCAGCCGCGCCAGTTCCTCTTGCCGCAGTGCGATCTGGCGGTCGAAATCACCCTTGGCGACCGTGTCGAAGTAATGCAACTCCTTGATACTGCGCAGATAACAGTCGGGATGGCGGCGCAAGGTGGCATATAGCCAGCTTGTTCCGGCCTTGGTCGCGCCTGCGCAGACAAGATATGTCGGCTGATCGCTCACGGTTGCTTCTCATCCCCCGGCAGGATGTAGTCGGCCCCTTCCCAGGGTGACATGAAATCGAACTGCCGGTATTCCTGCACCAGTTGAACCGGCTCATAGACCACGCGCTTCAACGTCTCGTCATAGCGGACTTCGGTATAGCCGGTGGTCGGGAAATCCTTGCGCAGCGGGTGGCCGCGAAAGCCGTAATCGGTCAGCAGGCGGCGCAGATCGGTATGGCCGGAAAACAGGATGCCGAACATGTCGAAGACCTCGCGCTCGAACCAGTTGGCCGAGGGGTGGATCTGCATGATCGAGGGAACGATATCCTCCTCTCCGACAGCCGCTTTCAGCCGGATGCGCTGGTTCAGATACATCGACAGGAAGTGATACACTATCTCGTAGCGCTTGCGCCGCCCCGGCCAGTCCACCGCAGTGATATCGACCAGCGTGGAAAAGCGCATGTTCTCGCTGATCTGCAGATGGCGGATCAGTTTGGTCAGTTGCGACAGGTTCGTGGTCACGGTCAGTTCACCATGCGCGATCTCATGCGCGACCACGGCATCGGCCATGCGCAGTTCCAGATCGGCGGCGAGTTCCTGAAGGGCGTCGGACATGCGGGTTCCTTATCTCACCAGGGTGCCGGTGCGCCGGATCTTGCGCTGAAGCTGCAGGATACCATACAGAAGCGCCTCTGCCGTCGGGGGGCAGCCGGGCACATAGATATCCACAGGCACCACGCGGTCGCAGCCGCGCACGACACTGTAGCTGTAATGGTAGTACCCCCCGCCATTCGCGCAGGACCCCATCGAGATCACATAGCGCGGCTCTGGCATCTGGTCATAGACCTTGCGCAGCGCGGGCGCCATCTTGTTGGTCAGGGTTCCGGCCACGATCATCAGGTCCGACTGGCGGGGCGTCGCGCGCGGCGCAGTCCCGAAGCGTTCCAGATCGTAGCGCGGCATCGAGGTATGCATCATCTCGACCGCGCAGCAGGCCAGACCGAATGTCATCCAGTGCAGCGAGCCGTTGCGCGCCCAGTTGATGATATCCTCGGTCGAGGTGAGCAGAAAGCCCTTGTCCTGCAATTCGCGATTGAGGCTTTGGGTGGCCACCTCGCGGTCAGCCCCGGCAGTGTTGGCAGATGTGCTCACTCCCATTCCAGTGCCCCCTTCTTCCATTCATAGGCAAAGCCGACTGTCAGGATGGCCAGAAACACCATCATCGACCAGAAGGCTGTCATCGACATTTCCGAGAACGCCACCCCCCAGGGGAACAGGAACGCGATTTCCAGATCAAAGATGATGAACAGGATCGCCACCAGATAAAACCGCACATCGAATTTCATGCGCGCATCGTCAAAGGCGTTGAAGCCGCATTCATAGGCCGAGTTCTTTTCAGGGTCCGGGTTGCGCACGGCGATCACGATGGCCGAGAGCATCAGCACAAGGCCGAGCGCGATGGCAATGCCCAGAAAGATCAGGATCGGCAGGTAAGAGGCTAACAGGTCTTCCACGCGTGGCTCCTCTTGTGGCTATGTTGCCTGTTGGTGGCGTCGCGCCAGCAATGCCACACGGCGCGCCGCAGACATCTCTGTGACCCATCAATTACTCTTCCCATGTCAGGGGGTCAACTCAACCCGGGGCGATTCCGCAGGAAAATCTGATTTTTGCATGCAGTGGTATGCAAACCACTTTCCCATGCGATCAGACAGCTTGCAGCCTGCGTGATTTTGCGGCAGAGCTTGGCACTTGATCAATGGCACGGGCCATTGAAACAGGATCATAACTGGTTTCCGGTCACCGGCGCGTCGCAAAGTACAGAGCATCTGCATCACCCCACAGGCGCGGCTGCGCCCCGGAAACCACATGCGCAGCATGCGCAGGCAACAAACAGGACAGACAGTATGGCGCGCAGGCAGATCATCATCGACACAGACCCCGGCCAGGATGACGCCGTCGCGATCCTGCTGGCGCTCGCCTCGCCCGAACTGGAGGTTCTGGGCATAACCTGTGTCGCGGGCAATGTGCCGCTGGAGCTGACAGCAAAGAATGCGCGGATCGTGTGCGAACTGGCCGGGCGGACGGATATTCGCGTCTTCGCGGGCTGCGAAAAGCCCATCGCGCGCAAGCTGGTCACGGCAGAGCATGTGCATGGCAAGACCGGGCTGGACGGGATCACCCTGCCCGACCCGACCATGCCGGTGCAGGACCAGCACGCGGTTGATTTCATTATCGAAACGCTGCGGTCCGAACCCGAGGGCAGTGTCACGCTGGTGCCCATTGGCCCGCTGACCAACATTGCGACGGCACTGGAACGCGCGCCCGACATCGCGCCCAGGGTCGCGGAAATCGTGCTGATGGGCGGCGCGTATTTCGAGGTTGGCAACATCACCCCCACAGCCGAGTTCAACATCTATGTGGACCCAGAGGCCGCAAAGATCGTCTATGGCGCGGGCATTCCGCTGGTGATGATGCCGCTGGATGTGACGCATAAGGCGCTGACCACCCGCGAACGGGTCGAGGCATTTCGCGCCCTGCCCGGCAAGGTGGGGCCTGCCGTGGCAAGCTGGACCGAATTTTTCGAGCGCTTCGACAAGGAAAAGTACGGCTCGCTCGGTGCGCCCTTGCATGATCCGCTGACGATTGCCTGGCTGTTGCGGCCCGATCTGTTCGCGGGCCGCCATATCAATGTCGAGATCGAGACCGGATCGGACCTGACCCTTGGCATGACAGTCGCCGACTGGTGGCGCGTGACGGATCGCGCGGCAAATGCGACCTTTGTCAAGGATCTGGATGCCGATGCCTTTTTTGCCTTGCTGACCGAACGGTTGGCCAGGCTGTAGCGCAGGCAGAGTTTCGCGCATCCCGCGCCCGCGCGGGAACCGAATTCATCGCTGACGGGTTTCTGCCACATCCGGGCATGTCCCGCAAAGCGATGAAAGAGGTAAGAACATGACACTGCGTCTGCTGATGGCTGCGGGGGCCGTTGGGCTGATAAGCTCGCCCGCCCTTGCAAGCGACATTATGTTTTCCAAGGTGAATGTCACCGCCGAATTGACCGCGATCCAGGACCCGCAGGCGGCGGAATTCTGGACCTCGCTGGAAGATGATCTTGAATCGACATTGCTGGCACTGCTGTCAGATCAGCTTGTCGATGATGGCGCGCGGTTGGTGGTTGATATCACCGAGTTCAAGACCGGCGATGCCTCGGTCCCCTTCAGCGTTGAAGAAGCCGCGCTTGGCGGTCGTGTCCATGTGATCGATCCGGGCAATCAGGGCAATTTCGAAAGCTACGGGCTGAAATTGCGGATCGAGGGCATGACCACCACGCTGGACGGCACCCAGATCGCCGTGTCGCAGGTGCAACCGCAAGAGGCCTATGACCGACTGGTCGCGGCCTATGCCGAAAGCATTGTGGACCGTCTGGACTGATCGCTCATGAGCGGGCAGGCCCGCAACGGCCCTGCCCCGACTGCCATAAGGAAACCAAGATATGACAAAGCTTTACGGACTATTCCTGATGTTGGGCACACTGGCCCTCGGCGCCTGCAACACGGTTGAGGGTGCGGGCCGCGACATGACCTCTGCCGGGGTCGCGATCCAGCAGGAAGCACGCTCGGCACGCTGAAGCGGCAGGGCGCAGCCGAGCGGGGCTGCGCCCGCCAACCCCGATCAGGACGCCAGATCGGGTGGTGATGCTTCGGCCCGCAGGCTCGCGATCAGGGCATCCAGCGCCTGCGTCTCGGTCCGGTTCGCGCCCAGACGGCGCACGGAAACAGTGCGCTCGGCCACTTCGCGCGCGCCGATGGCCAGGATCACCGGCACCTTGCCGACCGAATGTTCGCGCACCTTGTAGTTGATCTTCTCGTTGCGCAGGTCCAGTTCGGCCCGTATCCCGGCGGCTTGCAGCGCCTCGACCACCTCGCGGCAATAGTCATCGGCATCCGAGATGATGGAGGCAACGACCACCTGACGCGGGGCCAGCCATAGCGGCAGACGGCCCGAGAAATTCTCGATCA
>PWWF01000180.1 GCA_003561595.1 Paracoccaceae bacterium
GCCATGGCGTTGGGCAACCAGAAATGAAACGGCACCTGCGCCGATTTGGTAAAGGCGCCGGCCAGCACGAGAATCAGGATCAGCAGATAAAAGGGCTGATCTGCCAGACTGCCCGCGGCGTTGAGTTCCGACAGTTCGAACGTGCCTTGCGTGATCCCGATCAGGATGAAGCCCGCCAGCATCGCAAGCCCGCCCGTCGCCGTCAGCAACAGCGCCTGCAGCGCGTTACGGCGCGATTTCGGGTCCAGATGCAGAAAGCCGATCAGCAGATAGGAGGTAAAGGTCGTCAGCTCCCAGAACACAAACAGCGCGATCAGATTGTCGGCCAGCACCAGCCCCAGCATCGACAGCATGAAGCTGAACAGATACAGCGCGAAGCGGTCATAATGGTGATGCCCGGCCAGATATTTCGCCGCATACAGCATGACCATCGCGCCGATGCCGGTGATCAGCAGCGCGAACATCAGGCTCAGCCCGTCTATGTAGAAGGACAGGCTGACATCCAGACTGGGGATCCAGTCCCAGACAAAGCGCACCGGCTCGCCTGCGGCCACAGGGGCCAGGAATTGCAGGAAATACAGGAACAGCAAGGCCGTCAGGCCGGAGGTGCCCAGACCCGACAGGGTCTTCCAGGGGGCGTTGGGGTCCGAATTATCCGCCATTGTCGGGGTCGGGCTCCTTTTTCTGATACGACTGCCGTGGTCTGTTGACGCGCGGTCAAAAGTTCGGCGGCTTTTTCACATCTTGTGACAGGATACACAATTCGATTCGGCAGGTTTTGGGGTAAAATCGGCCACAGCGTGGCGGCAGAGTTGCAAGAACGGGCATCGCGGCGCATAACATCAGGGTGTTTGACGGGCCTGCGCGCGACGCTTCGGCCCTGCGCATGTCTTGCCTGGCAGGCGGGGGTGCACCAGTTTTTCAGGATAGATGTGATGAGTGAGAAGAGTACAGAAAATGATGGCATGATCCCCGGTGCGCTGCTGGGGCCAGAGGCCGATAAACGCCTGGAACAGATGATCTCGCATGCAAGCGCGGTGATCTGCGACAATGCACAGCCCCTGGCGGACCTGCCGAAATCGCTTGCGCGCTTTGCCCCCGATGCCCCCGCGCTCGAGGTGACGCTGGCGCTGGCCTCGGCGGCGAATGCGATCCAGTCGGTGCTGGGCACAAACGGCGATAGCGGGCGGCGCGCGCAGGGTGTCTGGCGGCAGGCAGCCATGGTCGCGGTCGAGGTGCATTACCTGACCGTCACCGGCCTTGCAGAGCCGCGCGCGGCGGATCTGCTGCGCCACTGGGCGCAGGATGGTGACGGGTCGGACCAGCCATGACTGCGCCCCGGCCCGGCCCGCGCAACCTGATTACCGATGTTGCGGGGCTGCGCGTGGGCCATGCCCATGACGCGGAACTGCGCAGCGGTGTGTCGGTCCTGCTGGGCGCGGGGCCGTTGCGTGCGGGTGTGCATGTGATGGGCGGCGCGCCCGGCACGCGCGAGACGGATCTGCTGGCCCCCGACCGGCTGGTGCAAGAGGTGGACGCGCTGGTGCTGGCGGGCGGATCGGCTTTCGGTCTGGATGCCGCATCGGGGGTGATGGCGGGGCTGCGCGCGATGGGGCGCGGCTTTGCCGTGGCCGGGACAAGTGTGCCCATCGTGCCCGCCGCGATCCTGTTCGATCTGGCAAATGGCGGCAACAAGGACTGGCAGGACAGCCCCTATCCCGCGCTGGGGGGCGCCGCGCTGCGCGCTGCGGATGCGGATTTTGCGCTGGGCAGCCATGGCGCGGGGTTTGGTGCGACGACTGCACGGCTGAAAGGGGGGATCGGCTCTGCCTCTTGGGTGCTGGGATCGGGGGTGCGGGTGGGCGCGCTGGTCGCGGTCAACCCTGTAGGGTGCGTGACCATGGGCGCGGGGCCGGAATTCTGGGCCGCGCCCTTTGAGAATGGCGCAGAGTTCGGGGGTCTTGGCATGGGGCAGGCGGCCCCGGTGCCGGTGACGAAACTGGCGCGCGAGGCGACGACACTGGCCATCGTGGCGACGGACGCGGCGCTGGATCAGGCGCAACTGACCCGCATGGCGGTCGCCGCCCATGACGGGATCGCGCGTGCCATCGTGCCCGCGCATACGCCTTTTGATGGCGATATCGTCTTTGCCGTTTCCACCGGCGCAGGACAGGTCGCCCCACCCGAGGGGCTGCTCGAGATCGGCCATGCCGCCGCGACCTGCCTGTCGCGCGCCATCGCGCGCGCGGTCTATCAGGCCGACGCGCATCCCGGCGATCTGCTGCCAAGCTGGGCGTCGCTTTACGGCGGTGGCACCTGAGCCCTACGCCAGCGCGTCGATCAGGCGCGCGCGCGCTTCGGGCAGGGGGCGGCCGATGGCATGGGCCAACCGGTGGTGCAGGAAATACCCGCTCAGATCCAGCGCCTGCACCAGTTCGGCCTTGTCCATCGCGCCATTGCGCAACAGGCCCTGCGGCAGGGGCAGCAGCCGCGCGGCATAATCGCCCGCACCGTCGCGCGTGACTGCGCGCCCGCTGCGCGGGCTGACATAGGCCAGCCCGTCCTGTGCGCCCGTGACCGCGCATTGGCTCAGGTCCAGCCCGAAACCCGTCGCCTCCAGCAAATGCAACTCCCACAGCGCGTAACTCGGCAGCCAGCCCGGCTGTCCCAGCCCGTCCATCAGCGCGCAGGTCGCGGTATAGAGATCCGGCATCGGCTGGCGCTCTGCCAGCGCGAAACGGCACAGCGCGCAGGCCGCGCCAAGCGCCAGCAGCGCCAGCCGCTCGCCCATGACAGCGGCGGCGCGGGCGCGCGTCAACTCGACCGTCATGCTGCCCAGATGTGCCTCCAGCCGCGCGCGCCATGCCACGTCAAGCTGCGCGCCCGCTTGCAGCACAGGGGTCATCCGCCGCCCCGCGCCCCCGCGCACGACACCCGCATGACGCCCGTGCAGCGCGGTGAATACCTCGATGATGGCGCTGGTTTCGCCATGGGGCCGGGCGGCCAGCAGGATCCCTTCATCGCGCCATTCCATGGCGCGCAGCCTTGCCGCGATGCTGCCCCGACGGCAAGTGTTTTCGCGCGGCCCGCCGGGCCATACTCTGTCCCGGCGAATCGAGGGGACGCAGATGGAGCACAAGTATCGCATCACCGCCGGGCTGATCGGCGCGCTCGGGGCGCTGGCGCTGGGGGCGCAGGTCTGGATGAACCTCACACGCGACGGGTTGGGCGCGGGCGTCACGCTCTGGGGGCTTGCGGCCTATTTCACCATCCTGACCAATGCGCTGATGGCTGCCAGCATGCTGGCCATCGCGGTCACCGGTCGCCGCCTGTGCTTTGGCTGGATGAGCATGCTGACCATGTCGATGATCGTGGTGGGGCTGGTCTATCACGCCTTGCTCGCGCATCTCTATCACTTCACCGGGCTGAACTGGTGGACGGATCAGGCGTTTCACACGATCCTGCCCGCGCTGATGCTGTGGTTCTGGCTGATGGAGTCCACGCGCCACCCCCCGCGCGAGGGGCAGCCGCTGCTGTGGTTGATCTGGCCTGCGGGCTATGCCGTCTATGCGCTGGCGCGCGGGGTGGTGACCGGCTGGTACCCTTATCCGTTTCTGGATGTGGGTGCGCTGGGCGCGGGGGCTGTCGCGATCAACCTTGCCGGGATGGTGGCAGGCTTTGCCGCGCTGGGCTTTGTGCTGCGGGCCATCGGCCAGCGCATGCCGCTGCGTGATCAGCTTGAGGCGAGGTAACTCGCGCAGCCGCTGAGGGCTGCGAAATCATCCTCGACCAGCGCGACGGGAAAACGCGCGACAAGATCGGAAAAGCGGCCCATATCGCAAAAGGCCTCGTCAAAGCCGAAGCGCTCGAACCACGGCACCATGGCGCGCGCGACACCGCCGATGAAATAGATCCCGTCAAAGGGCAGGGTGATCAGCGCCAGATCCGCCGTGACCTGCGCCAGAAGGCGGACATAATGCCGCCCCGTTGCACGGGCGAGCGCGTCGCCCTCTTCCATCGCGGCGATGATCTCGGCAGCCGCGCGGGCCTGCGATGTCCCGGCCTCTTGCGCGTGAAAGGCATAGAGCCGTTCCAGCCCGGACCCCGCCAGCACATCCTCGACCGAGGCGATACCCCGCCGCGCGATCAGCCAGTCGGCCAGCCGGTAATCCAGCGCCTCGCGCAGGGGCAGGTGGATATGGCCCGCTTCGGCCGGGGGGACCAGATAGCCCTGCGCCAGCGGATAGACTGGTGCGGCATTGACCCCTGTGCCCAGCCCGATCACCAGTTTTGTGCCGCCTTCATGCGCCGCGGGGCGGATGCGGCGCAGATGCGTGTCGGGCAGGTGGGGCAGGGCATGGCCCTGCGCCTGCAGATCGTTCAGCAGCGCGACATGGTTCAACCCGCAGGCTTCGGCGAGCGCCCCGGCCTGGAACCGCCAGCCGAGATTCGTCATCTCGGCCTGATCCCCCTGCACCGGGCCTGCCAGCGCGACCGCGCCGCGAGCGGGGCGGTTCTGGTGCCGCGACAGATAGGTGTCGAGGATCGCCTCCAGCCCCGGATGATCGGCATTGCGAAACCGCTCGGTCGTGCCCGCCACCAGATGCCGCCCACGCGCGAGTGCCACGCGCGTGTTCGTGCCGCCGATATCGGCCACAAGGGCCAGGGTGTCACCGTCTGCCATGATCCGTGCCCGCGTTTGCGCTACCGTTTCAATTGCGCGACTGATAGGCCCCGCACCCCCCGCTTTGCAAGCGGCAATCGATCAGCTCCGCACCGGTGCGGGCCCGGTCGAGGCGCCCAGCACCAGCGATGTCTCCATCAATTCGGTCAGCGGTCCGGATTCGGGCGATGCGACCAGTTTCAGCAGCATCTGCGCTGCGCGCTTGCCCGCTTCGCGCACCGACGACCGCGTGGCCGTGAACATCGGCACATCGCCGTCATTGGGCAGATAGGACAATTCGTCATCATGCGTGATGATCGAGATGTCGCGCCCCGGCGTCACGCCCAGATCGCTCAGGCCGCGCCGCAGCCCGTATGCCACGATCATGGATGACGCCAGATAGGCAGTCGGGGGGTCGGGCAACTGGATCAGTTCCTGCGCAGTGCGGTAGCCATAGGGCTCGGTCATCTCGGCATGGCGCATCAGGACCGGGTCGGGGGGGATGCCCGCAGCCTCCAGCGCCTGCAGATACCCGTTGCGGCGGCGCACGGCGAAATCCATGTCGGACATTCCGTTGACCAGCGCGATGCGCCGATGCCCGAAATCGCACAGGAACTGCGTGGCACGGTGGAACGAACGCTGGTTGTTGATATCGATCCATGAATAGGGCGCGTTCACGCTGCTGGTCCGGCCATGGACAAGAAAGGGCACACCCAGTTTCGACAACAACTCGACCCGGCTGTCATGCGTGCGCGGGCCATGCACCATCACCCCATCGACCGTTCCGCGTGCCACCAGATCGCGATAGGCCTGCGATTCATCCGCGTCATCCACGATCCGCAGCACCATCTCGAACCCGCTATGGGAATAGACCTCGCCCGCACCGGCAATGAAATCGGCAAAGACCGGGTTGACGATTTCATGACTGGTGGACACCGGAATGACATGCGCGATGGCCTGCGCGCGTCCTGTGGCAAGGCTTTTGGCGCGGGTATTTGGGTGGTAATTTGCCCGGATCGCTGCTTCCTTGACGCGTTTTCGGGTGGCGGCGCTGACCTCTGGAAAGCCGTTCAGCGCCCGGCTGACTGTCGTCGGCGACAGCCCCAGCGAGGCAGCAAGTTGTTTCAGCGTAACGCCCATGTTTTGTTCAAACCGTATTGGATTGATGCGTCAGTATGCAAAAGTTTTCACCAGAGGGAAGGGAAAAACCGAATTCCGCAACTTTCTGCGCCTGCAAAAAGACCAAGATAATTCAGCGGCTTTGCGAGAAACAGGATTGACAGGTGTCCCGGCATCCTCCACGTTGCGCGTATCCAAAGCGGTTTGGAATATCCGATTCCACACTGCTGGGATGCTGATCAGCACGAGCAAAAAATTTGTGCACATCAAACAGTCAACCGTGGGAGGATGACAATGAAATCCAAGCTTTATGCAGGTGTGGCCACACTTGCCCTGGTCTCGGGTGGTGCCATGGCGCAGGACCTGGTTATCGAGCCGGGCACCGATGGCTTCAACTGGGAGAGTTTCGAGGCATTTGCGGACGCGCATGATTTCTCTGGCGAGGAGCTGACCATCACCGGCCCCTGGACGGGCGAGGACGGGCGCATGGTCAACAATGTCATGGCCTATTTCGCTGAAGCCACGGGCGCGACAGTTGAATATTCCGGCTCCGACAGCTTCGAGCAGGACATCGTGATCGCAATCCAGGCCGGATCGGCCCCGAACCTTGCCGTGTTCCCGCAGCCGGGGCTGGCGGCTGATATGGCCGCGCGTGGTGCGCTGGCGCCGCTGGGTCAGGACACGGCTGATTGGATGGTGGAAAACTACGCCGCCGGGCAGTCCTGGGTCGATCTGGGCAGCTTTGCCGGTGAAGATGGCGAAGAAGAGATGTTCGGCTTTTTCTACAAGGTCGATGTGAAATCGCTGGTCTGGTACAGCCCCGACAACTTCCTCGACATGGGCTATGAGATCCCCGAAAGCATGGAAGAGCTGCTGGATCTGTCGCAGATGATCGTGGACGATGGCGGCACGCCATGGTGCATCGGTCTGGGATCCGGGGCCGCGACGGGCTGGCCTGCGACCGACTGGGTCGAGGATATCATGCTGCGCCTGCACGAGCCTGAGCTTTACGATCAGTGGATCACCAACGAGCTGCCCTTCAACGCGCCCGAAGTCGTTGAGGCGATCGAAACCTTCGGCACCTTCGTGCGCTCTGAGGGCTGGGCCGCAGGTGGTCCCGAGGCATCGGCAACCACCGATTTCCGCGACAGCCCGGCAGGTCTGTTCCAGTTCCCGCCCGATTGCTACATGCACAAGCAGGCGTCCTTCATCCCGACATTCTTCCCCGACGGGTCGGAATACGGCGTGGATTATGACTTCTTCTACTTCCCGTCCTTTGACGAGAAGGATCTGGGCGATCCGGTCATGGGTGCTGGCACGCAATTCGCCATCACCAATGACAGCGACGCCGCGCGCGGCCTGATCGAGTTCTTCAAGACCCCGATCGCCCATGAGGTCTGGATGGCGCAATCGGGTTTCCTGACGCCGCATACCGGGGTCAATCTTGACACCTTCTCGTCGGATGCCTTCCGCGCCATGAACGAGATCCTGCTCGATGCCACGACCTTCCGCTTTGACGCATCCGACGTGATGCCGGGCGAGATCGGGGCCGGGGCGTTCTGGACCGGCATGGTCGATTTCACGACCGAAGGTGACGCGCAAGCCGTTGCCGACGCGATCCAGGCGCGCTGGGACGCGATGCGCTGAGGCGCCACAAATCCGGGCACCGGGCCGCGACATGCGCGGTCCGGTGTCGGGCCTGCTTTCCGAGAAAAAATGACATGCTGACCGGCACCCCGGAGGAGGGGCGCATGGCACGTCGCAGGGAGGGACATCATGCCGCCAGTCATACAGGGCATCATAACCATCATCATCGGGGTCGGGGGGTGCGTCGGCTATTTCTTCGCCTCGAACTGGATTCTGGACAATGTCATCTATCCCGCAAAGGGGCCGAAGGCCGGGCACAATATCAACCGGGCCAATCAGGTGCGCCCCTGGCTGTTCCTGTTCCCGGCGATGTTCGCGCTGGGCCTGTATCTGGCCTATCCGGTGGTGGGGTCGTTCATCCGGTCGCTGTTTGACCGTTCGGGTGCAAATTTCATCGGGTTGGGCAATTATATCGACCTGTTTTCGGAAAGCACATTCCGCACCGCAGTGCGCAACAACCTGCTCTGGGTGCTGGTCGTGCCCGCCATGTCAACCTTTATCGGGCTGGTCGTGGCGCAACTGTCGGACCGGCTGAGTTGGGGCAATATCGCGAAATCGCTGATCTTCATGCCCATGGCCATCAGCTTCGTGGGTGCCTCGCTGATCTGGCGCTTCGTCTATGCCCCCGACGCCGATCTGGGCATCATCAACTCGATCCGCGATTCGCTGGGGATGTCGGTGCTCGACCCGCTTCAGGTGCGGTTCTGGAACAATTTCTTCCTGATGTTCATTCTGGTCTGGATCCAGACAGGCTTTGCCATGGTGATCCTGTCGGCCGCGCTGCGTGGCATCCCTGAAGAAACCATCGAGGCCGCCATCATCGACGGGGCCAACCCGTTTCAGGTCTTCTTCAAGATCAAGGTGCCGCAGATCATGGGCACCATTGTCGTGGTCTGGACCACGATCACCATTCTCGTGCTCAAGGTCTTTGACATCGTCTATACAATGACCGGGGGCAATTTCGGCACCCATATCCTGCCCAGCTACATGATGACCTACATGTTCCGCGATGACGGGCGGGCGACGGCTGTGGCCTTTGTAATCATGATCCTGGTGCTGCCCGTGATGATCTGGAACATCCGGCAAGCCCGCAAAGAAATGCGCTGAGGGGGGCAGGAGCAATGGACAATATCGCCGGACAAAATCAGGGCAACCGTGTCCTCGTCAATATCACCATGCTGATCCTGGTCTTGCTGTGGCTGCTGCCATCGGTGGGCCTGTTGGTGTCGTCTTTCCGCGACCGTGACCAGATCGCGAATTCGGGCTGGTGGATGTCGCCCTTCACGGTGGACCTGAACTTCCGCGCCCGCTCTAACTCCGATGATGTGGTGGAGCAAAACGGCATCTTCGTCATCGAGGGCAATGTCTTTACCGACCCCAGCGTGGCCAGCCGCTTCCCTGATGGCGAAGGGGCCATCGGCGCCTTTGGCCCGACCGCGCGCGATCTGGACGCCTTTGCGCCCGGAACCACTGCCGAGATGCCGCGCGGCGGCACATTGACGGTCGAGGCCGATGGCAGCTACCGGATCGAGAGTGACGAGCCGATAGACCGCGGGCCCGCCATCTTCTTTCAGGCGCTGACACCGCCATCTTTCACGCTCGACAATTACCGAACGGTGCTGTTCGCCGACGGGATGGACCGCGCCTTCATCAATACGCTGACTGTGGCGATACCGGCAACGATCATTCCCATCCTGATCGCGGCCTTTGCGGCCTATGCGCTGGCCTGGATGGATTTTCCGGGACGCGGGCTGCTGATCGCGGCGGTGGTGGGGCTGTTGGTGGTACCCTTGCAGCTTGCGCTGGTGCCACTGCTGAACCTGCATACCAGTATCGGCATCGGGCAGAGTTTTCTGGGGATATGGCTGGCGCATACCGGCTTTGGCCTGCCACTCGCCGTCTATCTGTTGCGCAACTACATGGTCGGCCTGCCGCGCGATATCATCGAAAGCGCCAAGGTTGACGGTGCGACCGACTTCCAGGTCTTCGTGCGCATTATCCTGCCGCTCAGTTTCCCGGCACTTGCCTCTTTCGCGATCTTCCAGTTCCTGTGGACCTGGAATGACCTTCTGGTGGCCAAGGTCTTCTTGCCATCGGGTGCGGCATCGCAGGTGATGACCGTGAAGATTGCCGATGACCTGCTTGGGTCACGCGGGGGCGACTGGGGGATCCTGGCGACGGCTGCCTTCGTGTCCATTGCAGTGCCGCTGGCGGTCTTCTTCACAATGCAACGCTATCTGGTGCGCGGCCTGCTGGCTGGCTCCGTCAAGTAAGGAATAGCAACGTGACAGCACAAACCCTGTTGCAGCCCGAAACCGGGCTGGAGCTTCACCCCGACTGGTGGCGCGGGGCGGTGATCTATCAGATCTACCCCCGCAGCTTCCAGGACAGCAACAGCGACGGCATCGGCGATCTGCGCGGCATTATCGAACGGTTACCCTATATCGCCAGCCTTGGCACCGATGCGATCTGGATCAGCCCGTTCTTCACCTCTCCGATGAAGGATTTCGGCTATGACGTGTCGGATTACTGCGATGTCGACCCGATGTTCGGCACGCTGTCGGATTTCGACGCGCTGGTGGTGGCCGCGCACCGGCTGGGACTGAAAGTTCTGATCGATCTGGTGCTGTCGCACTCGTCCGACCAGCACCCGTGGTTCAAGGAAAGCCGGTCATCGCGCGACAACCGCTATGCCAACTGGTATGTCTGGGCCGATGCGAAACCCGATGGCACGCCGCCCAATAACTGGCTGTCGATCTTTGGCGGCTCGGCCTGGGCGTGGGATGCGACGCGGCTGCAGTATTATCTGCACAATTTCCTGGCCTCGCAGCCAGATCTGAACTTTCACGAACCGGCTGTGCAGGAGGAGTTGCTGGAAGTTGCGCGCTTCTGGCTGGAACGGGGCGTCAACGGGTTCCGTCTGGACACGATCAATTTCTATGTCCACGACTATGATCTGCGCGACAACCCGCCCTGTCCACCGGAAGAGCGCAACGCCTCTATCGCGCCCGCAGTGAACCCCTATAATCACCAGATCCACCTCTATGACAAGAACCGCCCCGAGAATCTGGACTTCCTGCGCCGGTTCCGCGCGCTGCTGGATACCTATGACGCGGCTGCCGTGGGCGAAGTGGGCGATGCGCAGCGCGGGCTGGAGATTCTGGGCGAATACACATCGGGCGGCGACAAGGTGCAGATGTGCTACGCGTTCGAGTTTCTGGCCCCCGATGCCCCCTCTGCGGCGCGGATTTCGGCCGTCTTGCGGCATTTGGCGCATGTCGCGCCCGATGGCTGGGCCTGCTGGGCGTTTTCCAACCATGACGTGGTGCGCCATGCCTCGCGCTGGGATCTACCCCCGGCGGCGCAGCGCGCCTATACCACATTGATGATGTGCCTGCGGGGGTCTGTCTGCCTCTATCAGGGGGAAGAACTGGGCCTGCCAGAGGCGGAGCTGCTGTTCGAGGATCTGCAAGACCCTTACGGCATTCAGTTCTGGCCGGAGTTCAAGGGGCGCGACGGCTGCCGCACCCCGATGGTCTGGACCCGCGACAACCAGAATGCCGGGTTTTCGCAGGGCAACCCGTGGCTGCCGGTCGCGCGCGAGCATCTGTCGCTGGCCGTGTCCAGCCAGGAACGCGCGCCCGATGCGATCCTGCATCACTACCGGCGCGCCATCGCGTTCCGTCATGCACATCGGGCGCTCATGCGCGGCGAGATGCGCGATCTGCATGTCTCGGGCGACACACTGACCTTTATCCGCGAGGAGGCGGGCGAGATCATGTTCTGCGCCTTCAACCTGAGCCATGACCCCACCAGCCTGTATCTGCCCGAGGGGCACTGGGTGACGGTGGGGCAGGAACTGAACAGCTCTGGCCCTGGAGAAGACGGGGTCGTGCATCTTGGACCATGGCAACCCTGCCTGGTTCTCAAACGATAATACCGCGAGGAGGGAGGAAACGATGGCCGATCTGAAGCTGACGGATGTCGAGAAGGCCTATGGCGAGGTCAAGGTCCTGTCGGATATCAATCTCGATATCCAGCAGGGGGAGCTGATTGTCTTCGTGGGCCCTTCGGGCTGCGGGAAATCGACGCTTCTGCGCATGATCGCGGGGCTGGAAAAGATCACGGGTGGCGAGTTGCAGATCGACGGGATGGTGGTCAACGACATCCCGCCCGCGCAGCGCGGTATCGCAATGGTGTTCCAGTCCTATGCGCTCTATCCGCATATGACGGTGCGCGACAACATGGCCTTTGCCCTGAAACTCGCCGGTAAAAGCAAATCCGAGATTGATGAGGCCGTGAACCGCGCGGCAAATGTGCTGCAGCTTGGCCCCTATCTGGACCGTCTGCCCAAGGCGCTGTCGGGGGGGCAGCGTCAGCGGGTGGCCATCGGTCGGTCGATCGTGCGCGATCCGAAAGTGTATCTGTTCGATGAGCCGCTCTCGAACCTCGATGCGGCCCTGCGGGTGGCCACGCGCATCGAGATCGCGAAGCTGAAGGAATCGATGCCCAATTCGACCATGATCTACGTGACCCATGATCAGGTCGAGGCAATGACCCTTGCCAGCCGGATCGTGGTGCTTGCGGGGGGCGGGATCGCGCAGGTCGGCACACCGCTGGAGCTGTATGAGCGCCCCAATGGCGAGTTCGTCGCGCAGTTCATTGGCTCGCCCGCGATGAACCTGTTGCCGGGCGAGATTGTGGGCACGGGCGCGCAGACCACGGTCAAGATGGACGGGGGCGGCACCGCAAAGGCCGATATTCCGACGACCGAGGCCGATATGGGGCTGAAGGTGAATGTCGGCGCCCGCCCCGAAGACATGATCGCGACGGATGACGCCGATTTCATGTATCAGGGCGAGGTTGATCTGGTCGAAGCGCTGGGCGAGCTGACCGTGCTGTATTTCAAGCCCGAGTCAGAGGGCGCGGCCCCCGTTCTGGCCAAATTGTCGGGGATTCACAGCGAGCTTAAGGGCCGCAATGTGAAGCTGAAGGCGGACCCGTCAAAAGTGCATCTGTTCCACAACAAGGTGTCGCTGCTGTATCGCTGAAAAAAATCCGACCGGCGCTTTGCGCGGGTCGGAGTGTTTTCTCACGAATACCTGTTCGAATGGGAGTGCAGTGGCCTGCGGGCCCGTCCCCCGGCCTGCGCGGTTGCGCCCACCCACCCACCCCTGCGCACCCGCGCAGGCCGGGGGACGGGCGGGGGGCGCTCAGGCGCTGCGCAACTCGCGGGTCATGAAATCGGGGACGTGATCGCCCATGCCCACGACCCCGTCGCGCGCGGGCTCGCTGCGGCCCTTGCGGCGCGCAGGCGCGTTTGACCGTCTTTCGGGGGCTGCGGGCTTTTGTGCCTCAGGCGCGGGGGCCTTCGCGGTCTTTTCCTCTGCGGGCTTGGGCGCGGGTTTGGGGCGCTCTGCCTTCGGGCGCTCCTCCACTTTCGGGCGCGCGCTCTCGGCCGGGGCTTCGCCGCGGGGCAGTTCCTTCTGGATCAGGTCCTGAATCGCATCGAGATATTTCTGATCCGATGGCACCATCAGCGAAATCGCCTTGCCCGAACGCCCCGCGCGGCCTGTGCGACCGATGCGGTGGACGTAATCCTCGGGGTGCGACGGCAGGTCGAAATTGAACACATGGCTGACAGAGGGCACATCAAGCCCGCGCGCCGCCACATCGGACGCGATCAGCAGCCGCAGGGTTCCCTCGCGGAAACGCTCCAGCGTGCGGGTGCGCACGGACTGGTCCAGATCGCCATGGATGGGGGCCGCGTCCAGCTTGTGCTTGATCAGTGATTTGGCAAGGATATCGACATCCACCTTGCGGTTGCAGAAGATGATCGCGTTTTCCAGCTTGTCCCCTTCGGACGCGATGATCGCGCGCAGCGCGTCGCGCTTGGCTTTCGCGGCCGCGTCCCGGCGCGCGGGCGCAAGCTGGATCAGTTCCTGCGTAATGGTTTCCGACGCTGTCGCCTGACGCGCGATTTCCACGCGCGCGGGGTTTGACAGGAAGGTATTGGTGATGCGTTCGATTTCCGGGGCCATGGTGGCCGAGTAGAAGAATGTCTGGCGGGTAAAGGGCGTCAGCCCGAAAATCCGCTCGATATCGGGGATGAAACCCATGTCGAGCATGCGATCAGCCTCATCCACCACCATCACCTCGACCCCGGTCAGCAGCAGTTTGCCGCGCTCGAAATGGTCGAGCAGGCGGCCCGGTGTGGCGATCAGCACATCCACGCCGCGGTCGATCAGCTTGTCCTGTTCGCCAAAGGCCACGCCGCCGATCAGAAGCGCCTTGGTCAGGCGTGTATGCTTGGCATAGGTGTCGAAATTCTCGGCCACCTGCGCGGCCAGTTCGCGTGTGGGCGCCAGAACCAGGCTGCGCGGCATCCGTGCGCGGGCGCGGCCACGGCCCAGACGGGTGATCAGCGGCAGCGTGAAGGATGCGGTCTTGCCGGTCCCGGTCTGGGCGATCCCCAGCACATCGCGCCCTTCAAGCGCGTGGGGGATGGCCTGGGCCTGGATCGGGGTGGGTGTGGTATAGCCGGCTTCAAGAATGGCTTTCAGGACCTTGGGGTCCAGCTTCAGGTCGGTAAATTGGGTCATTTGCGTCCATCTGATACGGCATCGGGCCGTGTCGGTTATGGGACGCAAGATTTCCGCGTCCCGCGAGCGGATCGGGTGCCTGATAGCACGCCTGATGCGGGCGATAGCGCAAATTCATACGCAGGTCAATGTTTTGGGCATGCAAGGGCTGTTGCAGCGGCGCAGGTTCCGCGCTATGGCGATGTTGCTGGACATGCGGGTGTGGCGGAATGGTAGACGCAGAGGATTCAAAATCCTCCGCCGCAAGGCGTGGGAGTTCGAGTCTCCCCACCCGCACCAGCCTTGCGCGGGCCTGTCACGGGGCCGCCAGAATCTCGAGCAGCTGGGCCTTGCGAAACGGTTTGGCCAGATGCGCGTCAAACCCGGCAGACAGATAGACCTCGACCTGATGGGTCATGGCATTCGCCGTGACCGCCACGGACCGGGGCGGCGGCAGTCCCGCGCGGCGGGATGCGTCGATGATCCGGGCCAGAACCTCGGTCCCGTCCATAAGCGGCATTGAGATATCAAGGAGCACGATATCGAACCCGCCGGGCTGCCAGGCCAGCAGGGCCGACGGCCCGTCAGGCGCCATGGTCAGATCGACCCCGCTTCCGTCCAGCATCATCTGCAACAGCCTGCGATTGGTGGCATTGTCGTCAGCCGCCAGCACCCGCAGACCTTGCAGTGACCTGGGGTCCGGGCCTGTGTGGGACGCAGCCAGGGGCTGCGCATCGCGCGCCGCAAGCGGCAGAGGCAGATGCAGGTCAAACCGTGTGCCGGTGTCCGGGCAGGTCGTGACCTCGATACTGCCATCCATCAACTCGACCAGATTGCGCGTGATCGACAGGCCCAGCCCGGTGCCGCCGAAGCGCCGCGCCGTGTTGGATTCGGCCTGTTCGAACGGAACGAACAGGCGCTTGCGCTGCTCTGATGTCATGCCCATGCCGGTATCGCTGACGCTCAGATGCACCGGGCCATTATCGGGCGCGTCAAGCGCCACCCGGACGCTGCCCAGTTCGGTAAAGCGGATGGCATTGGATAACAGGTTGTGCAGCACCTGTTGCAGACGCAATGCATCGCCCTGCCGCCAGACCGGCGCGCGCGGGGTGCAGATGACCTCCAGCTCCAGCGCCTTTTCGCGCGCCGAGGCGGAATGCAGCGCAAGACTACGCTCCAGCAACGCGGCCGGGTCGAAGGGCGCAGATTCGAGCGAGAGTTTGCCTGCCTCGATTTTGGACATATCCAGAATATCATTCAGCACTCCCAACAGCCCCATCCCCGATTCGCGGATGGTCTGCGCCATGCCGCGCAATTCGGGATCGTCCAGCCGTTCATGCAGGATATCGGCCATGCCCAGCACGCCGTTCAGCGGTGTGCGGATTTCGTGGCTCATCGTGGCCAGAAAATCGGATTTGGTGCGGTTGGCCGCCTCGGCATTCAGGCGCGCATGGGTCAGCGCGGTGATGTCGCGCGCCGCACCCCGAACACCTTGCAGCGCGCCTGCTGGCGTGACCATGGGCTTGCCCGTCAATTCGATGAACCTGTCGGC
>PWWF01000272.1 GCA_003561595.1 Paracoccaceae bacterium
CAAAAGCAACACCTTGACCGCGTTGCGCCGTTCCGGCCGGGTGCGCACATCCAGCCAGCCCTGTTCGGCGGTGGACCGGATCGTGCCATCCAGATCAAGCTCTTGCGCGGCGCCGTCCCGCGCCCAGCGGCGCAGGCGCTTCAGCGCGACCTTGATATTGCGGGTGCCCAGTTCCACGGAATCATCAAGATTGCGGAACTCGCGCTTGTCCCACACCTTGACGGCGCGGCGGTGGCGCGATCTGTCCTGCCCGATGCGCACTCCTTCGGGATTGTAGCCATAGGCCCCGAAGGGCGAGGTTCCGGCCGTCCCGATCCACTTGTTGCCCCCCTGATGGCGGCCCTTCTGTTCTTCCAGCCGCTGTTTCAAGGTCTCCATCAGCTTGTCGAACCCGCCCAGCGCCTCGATCTGCGCGCGTTCCTCGGGTGACAGGCTTTTCTCGGCCAGCTTTTCCAGCCAGTCGCGCGGCAGGTCCAGCCGTTCGACCATCTGATCGAGGCTGATATCCTCCAGCCCCTTGAACGCAGCGGCAAAGGCGCGGTCAAAGCGGTCCAGATGACGCTCGTCCTTCACCATGGCGGCGCGCGCCAGGTAATAGAACCCCTCGACATCATAGGTCACCAGCCCCGCCTGCACCGCGCCCAGAAAGCTCAGGTATTCGCGTAGCGATACCGGCACCTGATGGTCGCGCAGCGCTGCGAAGAAGGGCAGGAACATGGCCGCGCTAGAACGAATACTCGACCGCGATCGTGACGAACAGGCCCACCAGCCCCCCCACGATCAGCCCCACGGCCGCATATTGCGCCATGTCCTTGCGGTCGCCGCCCTGCTTGCGCGCCGAGGCATAGCCCCAATAGCCGCCGCCCAGCATGCCTAGTATCACGATCATGTCTGTTGTCGTCCCCGGTTATCGTGGCCGCGCAAGCGCGGCAATCTCGTCGCGTCGGTCCTGTGCGGCGGCTTCGGACCCGAAGCCGAACACAGCATAGGGTGCGGCCTGACGGCGCAGGCGCGCCGCTTCGGCCTCGCGACCCATTTGTTCCAGCGCCTCGGCGCGCAGCAGCATCAGCGATGACAGGAGCGCGCCGTTCTCGCTGCGCCGCGCGGGCGGCATGGCGCTGTCGGTCAGGCGCAGCACCAGATCGGTCTGCCCGCTGGCCAGCGCCTGCGCGGCCAGATGCAGCTCGACATGGGCGCGCGGCACCTCGCCGCCCGCGCGTGCGCCAAATAGCTGCGCGGCCTGCGTCAGCGCGGCGACAGCGCGCTGGCCATCGCCCTCGGGCGCGAAACGCGCGCTCAGAAACAGGGCCAGCGCCAGCCGCTCATCGCGCCAGCCCGCGCGCACGGCAATCCCCAGCGCGTCCTGCGCCAGCGCATGCGCGCGCGACCGGCGCGCAGTGCCCAGCGCGGTCTCAATCGCCACGGTCCAGGCGCGCGGGGTCGGCACATCGTCCAGGGCCGGGCCGTCGCGCTGGCCGCGCGGGTTCAGCCGCGCCAGGATCGCGGGCAGCCGTTCGGCCACCTGTTCGCGTGTCATGCCCGGGCGCAGCGCGGGATCGTACCAGGCCCGCAGCACCAGCATGTCGAACCCGGTCACCGTGGTCTGGAAATTATTGTCATTCATGATCGATTCGCCGATGCGAAACAGATCATTGAGTGGTCCCATCGCCTGCAGAATCTCCTCGTTCAGGCAATCGCGCATTTCCTGCACGGTGGTATCGGCGGGCACCACGACGAGGATCTGCTCGCGCGTGACCACGCGCGTCCAGTCGAGCGCAGAGGCGCGCGGCGCTGACAGGAACTCCGCCCAGCTTTTGACATTGGGCACCACGAAACAGGCTGCAGAGGGCACCAGCCGACGCATCTGCGCGCGCGGCACGAAATCGACATGGATCATCGAGGGCGCGTCGCGCCGGCGGATATCCACGCGCGCCTCGCGGCGCAGGCGTTCAAGCAGGCGGTCCGTCTCGATCACGCCCAGCGGCGGGATCTGCCCCTGCAATTGCACGCCCACTGGCCCCTCGAATCGCGACAGGACCGGCAATTCACGCCCCGATTCCAGCCGAAAGCCCAGCTCAAGAATATCCTCGGCGATCTGCGCATTATGGCGCTGGGGCGGGAAGGGATTGGGCGCGCCGAAAAGCGCGCGCGAACTGATCTCGGGACGTTGCGCCGCCAGATCGATGGGCGCGCGGGTCGCCGCCGGGGCGGGCGGTTCCGGGGCGCAAGCCCCAAGCATCAGTGCCAGCGCAAGGATCGCGCCCCGCTTCATGTCGGGCGCACATATTTGACGAATGGTGTCGCTTCGCCCACGCGGTCATACAATCGGCGCGCATCGGCATTGAAATCCTGCGTCAGCCAATAGACGCCCTCGACCCCGCGCAGATCGGCGGCCTCATAGACCGCCATGATCAGCTTGCGCCCGATCCCGCGCGCGCGATGCGCGTCATCGACATACAGATCCTGCAGATAACAGATCCCCTCGGGCCGCCAGCAATGCTGGTGAAACAGGAAATGCACCAGACCCACGGCCTGACCATCCGCCCAGGCCATCAGGCCGGTCGGGCTGTAGGGGCTGTCGGAAAACAGCGCCTCGAATGTCGCGTCATAGACCTGCAGCGGCAGGGTGGTATCATAGAAATCGAGATAGGCATACCAGAGCTGCGCCCATTGCGGCTTTTCCGATGGCATGACGGGCCGGATCTCGACGCTCATGAAACCTCTCTCTCAGCGGCCCTGACGCCGCGCCATGAAGGCAAGGCGTTCGAACATATGCACATCCTGCTCGTTCTTGAGCAACGCACCATGCAGGCGCGGCAGGGCGTCGCGCCCGTCGCGCGCCAGATCCTCGGGTGCCAGATCTTCGGCCAGCAGCAGCTTCAGCCAGTCCAGAACTTCCGAGGTCGAGGGCTTCTTGCGCAGCCCCGGCGTGTCGCGCAGCTCGTAGAACTGGGTCAGCGCCGTGGTCAGAAGCTTGGGTTTGATGCCGGGGAAATGCACCTCGACAATCGCTTTCAGTGTCTCGATCTCGGGAAAGCGGATGTAGTGAAAGAAGCAGCGCCGCAGAAAGGCGTCGGGCAGGTCTTTTTCATTGTTCGAGGTGATGATGACAATGGGGCGCTGGCGGGCCTGGATCGTCTCGCCCGTTTCATAGACGAAGAATTCCATGCGGTCGAGTTCCTGCAACAGATCATTCGGAAACTCGATATCGGCCTTGTCGATCTCATCGATCAGCAGGACCACGCGGTTCTCGGCCTCGAATGCCTGCCACAGCTTGCCCTTGCGGATGTAGTTGCGCACATCACCCACACGTGCATCACCAAGCTGGCTGTCGCGCAGGCGCGAGACGGCATCATATTCATAAAGCCCCTGCTGCGCGCGGGTGGTGGATTTGATCGACCATTCCAGAATCGGCAATCCCAGGGCGCCCGCAATCTGGCGGGCCAGTTCGGTCTTGCCGGTTCCGGGCTCTCCCTTGACCAGCAGCGGACGCTCCAGCGTGATCGCGGCATTCACTGCGATCTGCAAATCGTCACTGGCAATGTACCCCTCGGTCGAGGTGAAACGCATGAGGCAGACTTTCGCAACGGGTTATGCAAACTGTCGGTTCGCAACCAACCTAGCCTGCGAACTGTCTGTGGACAAGCGCAGACCCATGTCTGTTTTGTGCAGTCGCGCGAAAGGGCGTGACAATATGCAGTCCATCCGCTATCGCAGCCGCAAGAACGACAGATAGGTGAATCGCGATGGGCAACCTGAGCGCCTATGACCAATCCGATAATGAGGAGCGGGGCATGAAACCGGAAATTTTCCTTCCTGAAGATTATCGACCGGCCGAGGATGAGCCGTTCATGAACGAGCGGCAGGTTGAGTATTTTCGCCGCAAGCTGATGGTCTGGAAGGAAGATATCCTCAAGGGCTCGCAGGAGACGCTGGCAGAGCTGGCCAATTCCAGCCGCAACATCCCCGACATTGCCGACCGCGCCTCTGAGGAGACGGATCGCGCGCTGGAATTGCGCACCCGCGACCGGCAGCGCAAGCTGATCTCCAAGATCGACGCCGCGCTGCGCCGGATCGAGAATGGCGAATTCGGCTATTGCGAGGTGACGGGCGAACGGATTTCGCTGAAGCGTCTGGATGCGCGGCCCATCGCGACCATGACCCTGCAGGCCCAGGAAGCGCATGAGCGCAATGAGCGTGTCCATCGCGACGACTGAGCCTGTGGCACGCCTGTATGTTGACATGATCAGACCAAGGCACCGGGCTTCGCCCGGTGTTTGCATATCCGGGCGGGCGTGATGCAGTTGCGCGGACTGGATGTGCTGGTTGTGGGGGGCGGCGTGGCCGGGCTGGCCTCGGCGGCGGCGCTGTCGCAGCGCGGGGCCTCGGTGCGGCTGCTGGAACAGGCGGATGCGTTTCGAGAGGTCGGCGCGGGGTTGCAGATCAGCCCCAATGGCGCGCGGGTTCTGGACGCGCTGGGGCAGGGCGCGGCGCTGGCGCAGGCGGCGCAGCGCAGCCGGGCGGTGGTATTGCGCGCAGGCGGCAGCGGCGCGCAGGTGCTGCGGATGGCCCAGCCGCAGGACGGGGCGGGGTTTCACCTGATCCACCGCGCTGATCTGATCGGGGTGTTGCAGGGCGCGCTGGGGGATGTGGATATTCGTTTCGGCGCTGCTGTCGCCTCGGTCGATGTGACGGGGGCGCGACCTTCGGTCGCGCTCGGCTGTGGCGAGGTGCTGTGCGCCGATCTGGTGGTGGGTGCGGACGGGGTGCATTCGGTGCTGCGCCCGGCGGTCCAGGGCACCCCGCCCAAGGCGCCCTTTTTCACCGGCCAGGTGGCCTGGCGCGCGTTGATCTCCGGCACGCCCGATGACGCGGCAGAGGCGCAGGTCTTCATGGGGCCAGGGCGGCATCTGGTCAGCTATCCGCTGCGCGGCGGCGCGCTGCGCAATATCGTCGCAGTGGAAGAGCGCAGCGACTGGGCCGCCGAAGGCTGGCACCATCCCGACCGGCCCGAACATCTGGCCCACGCCTTTGCAGGCTTTGGCGGGCCGGTGCCGGGCTGGCTGGCGCAGGTCGATCAGGTGTTTCTGTGGGGGCTGTTCCGCCATCCGGTGGCTGCGCTCTGGCACCGGGGCGGGGCCGCGATACTGGGCGATGCGGCGCATCCGACGCTGCCTTTCATGGCGCAGGGCGCGAATCTGGCGCTGGAAGATGCCTTTGCGCTGGTCCGCGCGCTGGACGGGGCCACGGGGCTGGCGGCCGGGCTTGACGCATGGCAAGCGGCGCGGGCCGCGCGCGCGGCCCGCGTGATCGCGGCGGCCAATCGCAATGCGCGCAACTTCCATCTGCGCCCGCCGCTGGCGGCGCTGGCGCATCTGGGGCTGCGCCTGTCAGGCCAGGTGATGCCGGGTGCTGCACTGCGCCGGTTCGGCTGGATCTATGACCATGATGTCACGGCCATGTGATCTGCAATGGTATCGCCCCGCGCGCGCCCCAGATAGAATAGGGTCAAACGGGGAGAGCCATGGATAGCGATCAGATCATGCGGCTGGTCTACCTGGGCATCTGGGGCACTGTTCTGATCAGTTATTTTCTGATCGCGCGCAGCCAGGGCATCGGGCAGAGCCTGCTCCAGCTTGTGCTGTGGGGGCTGATTTTCGTGGGCGTGGCCGCGGGCTACGGGCTGTGGCAGGATCTGCGCGGGGCCAATTCGGTCATGGTGCAGGGTGATGGTTCAGTCGTGCTGCGGGCCGGGCGCGACGGGCATTTTCATCTGGATCTGGATGTGAATGGCGTGCCGGTGGATTTTATCGTCGATACCGGGGCGAGTGATCTGGTGCTGTCGCAGGAAGATGCATCGCGCGTGGGCTTTGACCCGCAGGCGCTGCCCTATCTGGGGCAGGCGCGCACGGCAAACGGGGTTGTCGGGATCGCGCGGGTCACGCTGGATGAGGTGGTGCTGGCCCATGACGGGCTGGAGATCCGCGACACGGATGTGTCGGCCTTTGTCAATGAGGGTGAGCTGGATGTCTCTCTGATGGGGATGGGGTATCTGCGGCGTTTTGCCCGCATCTCCATCGAAGGGGACCGCCTGACGCTGGAGCGGTAGCGCCTGCCCCCCGCCCGCAAACGGCCCGCCCACCCAACCCTCGCTGCGCGCGCCCCTGCGGGGCACGCTTGCTTGCCGCTTGCGGGCGGGGGGCAGGCGCGCCCGGACGCTCGGCATTTGACGCTCTGGCCCCTTGCCGGGTGGGCGCGCGCGCGGTAGGACCACAGTATTCAACGCCAAAGGACTCAGCCCATGCCCGAAGACCTGATCAATTCCTATCTGACCGGCCCGGATGAGCAGGGGCGTTTCGGCATCTATGGCGGGCGCTTCGTGTCCGAGACACTGATGCCGCTGATCCTGGAGTTGGAAGCCGAGTATGAGCGCGCGAAAGACGATGCCGGGTTCTGGGCGCAGATGGATGATCTGTGGACGCATTATGTGGGCCGCCCCTCGCCCTTGTATTTCGCCGAGCGGCTGACCGAGCATTGCGGCGGCGCGAAGATCTACCTCAAGCGGGATGAACTGAACCATACCGGCGCGCACAAGATCAACAATGTGCTGGGCCAGATCCTGCTGGCGATGCGCATGGGCAAGACGCGCATCATCGCCGAAACCGGCGCAGGCCAGCACGGGGTAGCGACAGCCACCGTCTGCGCGCGCTTCGGGCTGAAATGCGTGGTCTATATGGGCGCGCATGATGTCGAGCGGCAGGCGCCCAATGTGTTCCGCATGAAACTGCTGGGCGCCGAGGTCGTGCCGGTGGAATCCGGGCGCGGCACGCTGAAGGATGCGATGAACGACGCGCTGCGCGACTGGGTGACCAATGTGCGCGACACATTCTACTGCATCGGCACGGTTGCCGGGCCGCACCCCTATCCGGCGATGGTGCGCGATTTCCAGTCCATCATCGGCAAGGAAACCCGCGAGCAACTCATGGCGCGCGAGGGCCGTCTGCCCGACACGATCATCGCGGCCATCGGAGGGGGCTCGAACGCGATGGGGCTGTTCTACCCCTTCCTTGATGACAAGGATGTGCGCATCATCGGGGTCGAGGCCGGGGGCAAGGGCGTCGATGACCGGATGGAGCATTGCGCCTCTCTCACCGGGGGGCGGCCGGGTGTGCTGCATGGCAACCGCACCTATCTGCTGCAGGATGGCGATGGCCAGATCCTTGAAGGGCATTCGATCAGCGCCGGGCTGGATTACCCCGGTATCGGGCCGGAGCATGCCTGGCTGAAGGATATGGGCCGCGCGGAATATGTCTCGATCACCGATGATGAGGCGCTGGCGGCCTTTCAGACCTGCTGCGCGCTGGAAGGGATCATCCCCGCGCTGGAGCCCAGCCATGCCCTGGCCCATGTCCTCAAGATCGCGCCGGAACTGCCTGCCGATCACCTGCTGGTGATGAATATGTGCGGGCGCGGCGACAAGGATATCTTTACGGTCGCGCGCCATCTGGGCGTGGATCTGGGGGCATAAACTCAGGTTTATTTACCCCAAATAAACCAAAGCTGGATTTAATCTTCATCCTATGCGGCTGTAACAGGGCGTATGCTCGTGCGTGACGGGCTGCACATGTACCTGTATCAGTAACAAAAGGGCTGCGGATGAGTGTTGCAGGTGCCTGGTAGCGCCCCCGGTTCCGTTGATGTCGGGGTTGTTTGCCGCCCCGGGCCATCACGGGCCGGCCACGTGCCCTGGCATGATCCGGATCGATTGTCTGGGCGCATCCCGCCAGTTGCGCGGGGTGCGGCCGTGGCGCTGCACGCTTCGGTCCAGTCCGTCTGGCGATCACGATGACCCGGCTGGTGCGGGCCCTGATTCTGGTGCTGATGCTCGGTTCACCGGCCCCCGCAATGGCTGAGCAGAGGATCACGCCCGACAAGGTGATTGATGCACTGGCAGGCCAGGGCTATGCGGTCCGGTCCGTGACGCGCACGCTGTTGGGCCGGGCACGCATCGTGGCATCGCAAGGGCTGATCTGGCGCGAGGTGGTGCTGGATACCTCTGCAGGTCGCATCCTGCGGGACTATGCGGTCGAGTTCACCCCCGCCAACGCCCCCGAAACAGCACAGAAATCGATGCCGCGTGGCGGCAAACTCATTGCTGAAAGTCATTTTAATGAATTGGACCCATGATCTGAGGCGCACACTGTCCTTTGCGGACCCCACTTTGTGCAGGCCCCGACCCGGGAAGGACATGCCGTGCGACGCAAGCTGATCGGTGTCATCATGATCGCCGTGCAGGCGCTGGGGGCCTTGTTCTTCATCGGGAACATTGCGCTGTCGACCCTGGGTCTGCAGCGCGAGCCGATCGACTGGCGGCTGTACGAGTTCATGGAGATCGGCGCCGCCGTCGCGCTGCTGATCGGGTTGGTGATGTCCACGCGGCTGCTGATGAAAACGCAGCGCCGGCTGGGTCAGGCGCAGGCGCGGCTGCAAAAGGCGTCAACGGGTTTCATGGAACTGCTGGAGCAGCATTTCGCGCAATGGAGGCTTACGCCTGCGGAACGCGATGTGGCCTTTTTTGTGATCAAGGGCTTCTCGACGCAGGAAATCGCGGGGTTCCGCAAGACATCCGAGGGCACGATCAAGGCGCAGACCAATGCGATCTATCGCAAGGCAGGGGTCACCGGGCGCGGACAGTTGTTGAGCATCTTTATCGACGATCTGCTGGCCGACCGCCTGACAGAGCTTGCGGCGCGGGACGACAGTGAGATGCGGTCCCGGCACGCCCGGAAATAGGGCGCAAAAGCCTACGCTATTCGGCGTCCATCGCGTGGGCGCGCAGCACCTCCAGCGGTATGACATCCAGCGCGCGCTGATGGGTGCTCGCCAGCCAGATACGCGGGGCGACATCTTCGGCATGGGCTTGCAGGAACCGGCTGGCACACAGGCACCAGCGATCCCCGGGTTTCAGCCCTGGAAACGCGTATTCCGGTCGCGGCGTGGACAGATCATTGCCCAGATATTTCGAATGCGCCAGAAATTCGGCGGTCATGACGGCGCAGACCGTGTGGCTGCCATGATCCTCGGCGCAGGTGTCACAGGACCCGTTGCGCATGAACCCGGTCATGGGGTCGCGCGAGCAGGGCTGCAAAGCCTCGCCAAGCACATTGACGGATGGGGCGATGCGGACGGACATGGCGACCTCTCGATGTGGTAACTGTATGCCGATGTAGACCGCCGCCTTTCGGTTTCCAGTTCCGCCGCAAAGTATTTTGCGCCTTGAACGCGGCTATCGCCCCGGCACTCGGATCGCGGGGGCCTGCCAGTCGATCCAGCGGCCATGAAAATCCGCGCGCCCCAGATCGACCACCGCATTTTCGGGCCATAAATGCAGGCGCAGGGCCGCGCCCGGGCGTGTGCCGTCATCTTCCATCGACAGATGGGCGAGCGGTTCATCATGGCGCACCCGCGCCCCGGCGCGCGCCAGCAGCGCCGCGCCGCGCGCCTGCTTCTCGGGGGGCAGGTATTGCCAGACAACCGTGTGATAGACGAGATGGATCGCCTGCGGCACAGGGCGCGCAAGCCGCGCCTCCAGCCAGTCGATGGCGCAGCCGCGCGTGACCTCGGGGCGTTTGTCAGCGGCCAGATCAAGCGCGGCCTCGGTGCGCGCATGGCGGTCATGCTGATCGGCCCAGATATAGGAGCGCAGGCGCAGCCGGTCGGTAACCGGGTCCAGCGGGTTCAGGTCCACCCCGGCGCGCGCGCGGATCAGCGGCGCGGATTTCGGGGGCGGGGGGCCGGTCCAGTCGGGGGCAAGGGTCAGGACGGCATCCTCGGGGCCGTAGCGGTCGCCGTCGATCGAAAGCGCGTAATGATCCCAAAGCAGGTTCAGCCCGGCACTCGCCCCCAGTTCGGACAGCACAAGCGGCAGGTCATGACGCGCGGCCAGCCAATGCGCCACCGC
Source organism: Paracoccaceae bacterium (assembly GCA_003561595.1). GTDB lineage: Bacteria > Pseudomonadota > Alphaproteobacteria > Rhodobacterales > Rhodobacteraceae > Roseinatronobacter. The sequence continues at coordinate 9,962 of PWWF01000272.1, forward strand.
GATCATCACGGCCGAGCGGCGCAGCTCATTCGTCTGCGGCGGATGGTCGAGCATGGCGAGGATCGCACCTTCATGCTGGCGCAGTGCGGCCTCGATGATCCGCCAGGCGCGGCTGTCGCTGGCGGGCGGATCGGCATAAAGCCGCGCCAGCATCGGGGCGGCACCGGACAGGACCAGATGGTGCAACGCCCCGGCCAGCCGCAGGCCCAGCGCATCGGGGCCGATGCGCGCGGGCGGCCAGCCCAGCAGACGGTCGGCAACAGCGGTATCGGGGGCAAGGCGCTCGGCCACCAGCGTCAGCAACCACGCGGTGAAGGGAGAACCCAGCCCCGCGCAGGCCCTCGCCTGCGACCGGCAGTGATCGCGGAAACTCACCGGAAGCGGTCCATCAGCTTTTGCAGGGGGCTGCGGGTGTCCTGTTGGGGCTCTGACTGCGGTGCGGCGGCAGGTTTGGACGCGGCAGTTCTCTGCGCCTGCGCCTTTTGCGCGGCAGGTTTCTTGGGCGGTGCGCGTCGGGCGGCAACGGCATTGGCAAACCGCCCGCCATCGCCTGCCGCCAGGTCTGCTGCGCCGTCCGACAGCCCGCGCAGCAGATCGTCCAGCCAGTCCTGATCGGCCTTGGCGAAATCCGACAGCACATAGCCCGACACGCGGTCCTTGTGCCCCGGATGCCCGATCCCCAGCCGCACCCGCGCATAATCCGGCCCAACATGTTCATGGATCGAGCGCAGCCCGTTATGGCCCGCATGCCCGCCACCCTGTTTCAGCCGCATCTTGCCGGGGGCAAGGTCCAGCTCGTCATGGAAAACGACCAGATCTTCCGCACCCAGTTTGAAGAAGCGCAGCGCCTCGCCCACGGGCTGGCCCGAACGGTTCATGAAATTCTGCGGCTTGAGCAGCAGCACCTTCTCCGATCCCAGCCGCCCCTCTGCCATCAGCGCGCCGAATTTGTCGCGCCAGGGCGAGAACCCGTGATCCTGCGCGATCCGGTCCAGCGCCATTAAGCCGATATTGTGGCGATTGAGCGCATAGCGCGCGCCGGGATTGCCCAGCCCTGCAAAGAGTTTCATGTCACCCCCGTTTCACTGCGCCGCAGCATAGCCAAATGCCGCGGCGTCGAAAAGCACCCGCTTGCGGGCGCAGGGCCGCGCGTTATGCTGCGCCCCACAGAATGAGAAGGAGACGCCATGTATCTGACCATAAACCGTTTCAAGGTGCGTCCCGGCCAGGAAGCCGCGTTCGAGGAGATCTGGACCTCGCGCGAGAGCAAATTGCCACAGATGGAGGGATTCGTGGAATTCCACCTGTTCAAGGGCGAGAGCACCGAGACGCATACGCTCTATCTGTCGCATGCGCTGTGGCGCGACAAGGCCGCGTTCGATGCCTGGGCGAAATCGCAGAATTTTCGCGGCTCGCACAAGGGGGTGCGCGATCACGGCAGCATCTATCTGGGCCCGCCGGAGCTGGAGGGGTTTACCTCGATCCAGACAATCACGGCAGAGACGGCGGCGTCCGGGGGCTGAAATGCAAGGCGGGCGCCCTGACGGGCGCCCGCTTGGAATGATACGCAGCCGGTCTGCGGATCAGCTCTCGGTTGCTGCCTCTTCCTCGCCTTCGGGCGCATCGTCATCGGCAGCATCCAGCGCGCGCGGGGCCGAGATATTGGCGATGACGAAATTCCGGTCGATCGTGGGTTTCGTGCCCTTGGGCAGCGTGATCTCGGAAATGTTGATCGTATCGCCGATCCGGTGCCCTTCAAGATCGACCACCAGTTTCTCGGGGATGTCACCGGCAACGACATTCAGTTCCACCTCGGGGCGGACGATGGTCAGGGTGCCACCGCGCTTGAGGCCCACGCATTTCTCGTGGTTGATGAACTCGACCGGGATGAAGAGGTTGATGCGCGAGGTGCGGCGCAGGCGCATCAGATCGACATGGGTGGGCAGACCCGTCACTACATCGCGCTGCACATTGCGGCAGATCACGCGGACATCGTCCTGACCCTCGAGCTTGAGATTGAAGAGCGTGGACATGAAGCGCCCCGCCTTCAGCTTGGCGATCAGGTAGTTGTATTTGAAGTTCACGGGCTGAGGGTCGATGCCCCCGCCATAGACGATACCGGGTACGCGAAACTCGCGACGAGCCTGACGGGCGGCCCCCTTGCCTGTCCCCGTCCGTACCTCGGCCTGAAGATCCGGGATCTCACCAGCCATGGAATGTTCCTTTTCTCACAAGTTGAACAGCCCGCCTCCAAGGGTGCGGGCTGCGAGTGGGGGCGCTATAGGCGAGATCGGCAGGGTTGGAAAGGGAAAAACCGCCGCGCGCCCGCGCGAGGCCGGGCTTTTTTGAGTATTTTTGGCAAGATGAAGCCCAACGGGCCCCGGCGACGGGATCAGCCCTCGGGCTCGCGGGCGAGGTAGGATTCAAGCCAGTGGATATTGTAATTGCCTGTCTGGATATCGGGCTCGGACAAAAGCGCGTGGAACAGCGGCACCGAGCTGTCGACCCCGTCGATGATCAACTCGCCCAGCGCGCGGTTCAGCCGCGCCAGCGCCTCGGGGCGGTCGCGGCCCTGCACGATCAGCTTGGCGATCAGGCTGTCGTAATAGGGCGGCACGCGGTAGCCGGAATAGAGCGCGCTGTCCATGCGCACCCCCAACCCGCCGGGCGCGTGATAGGTCTGCACAAGGCCGGGGCAGGGGGTGAACTGGGGCAGGCGCTCGGCATTGATGCGCACCTCTATCGCGTGGCCGTTCAGGACAAGATCGTCCTGCGTGAAGGAGAGCGGCTGCCCGGCGGCCACGCGGATCTGTTCGCGCACCAGATCGACGCCGAAGATCCCCTCGGTCACCGGATGTTCGACCTGCAGGCGGGTGTTCATCTCGATGAAGTAGAATTCGCCATTCTCATACAGGAATTCGATCGTGCCGGCGCCGCGATAGCCGATGCGGGCCACCGCCTCGGCGCAGGTCTGCCCGATGCGGGCGCGGGTGTCGGCATCAAGCGCGGGGCTGGGGGCCTCTTCCAGTACTTTCTGGTGGCGGCGCTGAAGCGAGCAGTCCCGCTCGCCCAGATGCACCGCCTGGCCGCGCCCGTCGCCAAAGACCTGGATCTCGATATGCCGGGGCGCGCCCAGATATTTCTCGATATAGACCTCGTCATTGCCGAAGGCGGCCTTGGCCTCGGTCCGGGCGGTGCGAAAGGCGCTGTCGATATCGGCCGCGCTGCGCGCGAGCTTCATCCCGCGCCCGCCGCCGCCTGCCGTGGCCTTGACGATGACGGGATAGCCGATGTCGCCTGCGACCTGGCGCGCCGTGTCAAGATCCGGCACGCCACCATCCGAGCCGGGGACGCAGGGCACGCCCAGTGCCTTCATCGTGTCCTTGGCGGTGATCTTGTCGCCCATCAGCCGGATATGTTCGGCCGAGGGGCCGATGAAGGTGATGCCGTGATCCTCGACCACCTGCACGAAGGCGGCATTTTCCGACAGGAACCCGTAGCCCGGATGGATCGCATCGGCGCCCGAAATCTCGCAGGCCGAGATGATGGCGGGCACATGCAGATAGCTTTGCGAAGAGGGCGCGGGGCCGATGCAGATGGCCTCATCGGCCATGCGCACATGCATCGCATCCGAATCGGCAGTGGAATGGACGGCGACCGAGGCAATGCCCATCTCGCGGCAGGCGCGGATGACGCGAAGCGCGATCTCGCCGCGGTTGGCGATCAGGATCTTGTTGAACATGGCCCGCGCCTTATTCGATGATCATGAGCGGCGCGCCGAACTCGACCGGGCTGCCATCGCTGACCAGAATGCGCTTGACGGTGCCCGCGCGCGGCGCGGGGATGTGGTTCATCGTCTTCATCGCCTCGATGATCATCAGCGTGTCACCCTCGGCGACCTGCGCGCCCGTGCTGACAAAATTCGCCGAGCCCGGTTCCGGTGCAAGATAGGCAGTGCCGACCATGGGCGAGGTGACCGCGCCGGGGTGCTGCGCGGGGTCGGACGGGGTGTCGGCGCGGGCACCTGGAGCGGCAGGGGCGGCGGGTGCGGGCGCAGCGGCCGGGGCGACAGGGGCTGCAACGGACGCCGGTGGCGGTGCCAGTTTCGAGATGCGCACATTCAGGCTGTCCTTCTCGCCATATTCGCGCTTGACGCTCAGCTCGGTCAGGTCCCTTTCGTTCAGCAATTCCGCAAGGGCTGCGATAAAGACAACATCGGCTTCGTTGCGGCTTTGGGTCATAGGGTCCTCGAGGTTGTGATATGCGGGCGCGGGGTCTGCCATCCCCTTGCATGGCGCGCCTTATACGTGAGCGGCGCCGCGCTGTGAAGCCGCGTTTTTCCCCCGCCGGTGTGCGGGGCGTCGCGCGGGGTTCCCGATTGCGTTTCATGCGCTAGAGTGGGGCGCAGAAAGGACCAAGATGCCGACATCCCGCCCCAGCCTGACCGGAACCCGTATCCGCGCGCGGCGCAACCTGCGCGGCATGCGGCAGGCGGATCTGGCGCGGGCGGTGGGGGTTTCGCCCTCTTACCTCAACCTGATCGAACATAACCGCCGCAAGGTGGGGGCGACGCTTCTGGCGTCACTGGCGCAGGCGCTGGGGGTCAGTGTGGATGCGCTGACCGAGGATGTGGATGGCAAGCTGGTCGCAGGCGCGCGCGCCGCCGCGCAACGCAGCGAGGCCGACGCGCTGGAGCTGGAGCGGATCGAGGAATTCACGGGCCGCTTTCCCGGCTGGGCCGGGGTGCTGGCCGAGACGCAGGCGCGGGTCGAGCGGCTGGAACGTGTGGTCGAACAGCTTAATGACCGCATGACCCATGACCCGTATATGGGCGAGGCGCTGCACGAGATCATCTCGGCCGTGACCTCGGTGCAGTCCACAGCCAGCATCCTGTCCGAATCCGGCGGGATCGAGCCGGAATGGCAGGCGCGCTTTCATCACAACATCCTGCAGGACAGCACGCGCCTGGCCGATGGGGCCGTGGCGCTGGTGAATTATCTGGATTCCGAGAAGATCGAGGAAACCGGCCTTGCCGCCCCGCAGGAAGAGGTCGAGGCCTGGCTGGCGCGGCATGGCTTTCACCTGCCCGAGCTTGAGGCGGGCGCGCCCGATACGCACGCCATGGTGCGCGGGCAGGCGGAACTGGCGTCCGAGGCCTCGCGCCTGCTGGCGCAGCAATGGATCGCGCGCTTTGCGGCGGATGCGGCGGCGCTGCCGATGGCGCCGCTGATGGAGGTGCTCGCGCGCGAGGGGCTGGCGCCGGAGGTGCTGGCAAGCGCGTTCGGCGTGCCCTTCGATCAGGTGCTGCGCCGACTGGCGCTGCTGCCTGCCCCGGCACTGGCGCAGGCCGGGTTGCCGCCCATGGGCCTTGTGATCTGCGATCTGTCGGGCACGCTGCTGTTTCGCCGACCCGTCGAGGGGTTCGCGCTGCCGCGTTTTGGCGGGGCCTGCCCGCTCTGGCCGCTTTATCAGGCATTGATCAGCCCCTACCGCCCCATCCGCCGCGCGCTGATGACGGCCGGGCAGGCGGGGCG
>PWWF01000263.1 GCA_003561595.1 Paracoccaceae bacterium
GCCCATGCGGCCACGCTGGCGTTTGAGCTGACCTCGAACCGGCGCCCGCTGGTCGTGTCCTGCGGCGACGGGCGCACATTCGGGCCGGACTGGCACCGCGCCAGCCGGGCCACGGCCTCGCATTCGACGCTGGCCTTTGACGGCTATTCCTCGGCCCGGTTCGCGACGATGCGCAAGGCGCGGCTGGAACTGGCCGACGGGCCGCGCCATGTCGGGCTGGAGTTTCGCCACGCCCCCCATGCGCGCGCGATTGCGCTTGGCCATGACGGCTATGTCGCCACGCACGGGCTGGAGCATCTGCGCTATCTGGACCTGTCCGCCGATGGCCGCGTGCTGTCGGGCGAGGATATGCTGGTTGCCACCACCCGCACCGAACGGCGGCGTTTCGACGCGGTGCTGGCGCGCACAGGCAGATCCGGCGCGCCCTATGCCGTGCGTTTTCATCTGCACCCAGAGGCCGAAGCCTCGCTCGACATGAATGGCACGGCTGTGTCGATTGCGCTGCGCTCGGGCGAGATATGGGTGTTTCGCGCCGATGGGCTGCAAATCGCGCTTGCCCCGTCGGTCTATCTGGAAAAAGGCCGCCTGAAACCGCGCCCGACGCAACAGATTGTGTTGTCCTCGCGCGCGACAGACTATACCAGCCAGATCAACTGGAGTTTCGCCAAGGCGCAAGAGACAGCGGGACCTGTGCGCGATCTGTTGCAGGATGACCCGCTTGCCGTGCCCGATCTGTAACTGACAAGACCCCAAGGACCCTCTCATGACAGACCTTGCCCCGCTGAAACGCGCCTTGATCTCTGTCTCGGACAAGACCGGGCTGATCGATCTGGCCAAGGCGCTGGCCGCGCGCCAGATCGCGCTTGTATCCACGGGCGGCACGGCGCGCGCGCTGCGCGAGGCCGGGCTGCAGGTGCAGGATGTGGCCGATCTGACGGGCTACCCCGAGATGATGGATGGCCGCGTCAAGACATTGCACCCGGCCGTGCATGGCGGGCTGCTGGCGCTGCGCGAGGATGAGGCGCATCTGGGCGCGATGAAAGCGCATGGCATCGCGCCGATCGATCTGCTGGTGGTGAACCTCTATCCGTTCGAGGAAACGGTCGCGCGCGGTGCCGAGTATGCCGAGGCGGTCGAGAATATCGATATCGGCGGCCCGGCGATGATCCGCGCGGCGGCCAAGAATCATGCGCATGTCACCGTGGTGACCGACCCCGAGGATTACATCCCCCTGCTGTCGGAACTGGACGCGCAAGAGGGGCGCACGCGGCTGGGTTTTCGCCAGATGCAGGCGCAGCGCGCCTATGCGCGCACGGCGGCCTATGATGCGGCCGTCTCGACCTGGATGGCGGGCGCCATCGGGGCCGATGCTCCGCGCGGGCGCGTCTTTGCCGGCAAGCTGGCGCAGACCCTGCGCTATGGCGAGAACCCGCATCAGGCGGCAGCGTTCTATCGCGACGGGTCCGACCGGCCCGGTGTGGCCAATGCGGTGCAGCATCAGGGCAAGGAACTGAGCTACAACAACATCAACGACACTGATGCCGCGTTCGAACTGGTCGCCGAATTCCTGCCCGCTGACGGCCCGGCCTGCGCGATCATCAAGCACGCCAACCCTTGCGGCGTGGCGCGCGGTGCCACATTGGCCGAGGCCTATTCCCGCGCCTATGATTGCGACCGCACCTCGGCCTTTGGCGGGATCGTGGCGCTGAATTCGCGGCTGGATCTGGCGACCGCGCAGGCGATCACCGAGATATTCGCCGAAGTCGTCATCGCACCCGGCGCGGATGAGGATGCGATTGCCCATTTCGCCGCGAAAAAGAACCTGCGCCTGCTGACCACCAAGGGGCTGGCTGATCCTTCTGCGCCGGGGCTGGCATGGCGGCAGGTCGCAGGCGGGTTTCTGGTGCAGGACCGTGACAATGGCGGGGTCCGTGCCGATGATCTGCGAGTCGTGACCAAACGCGCGCCCACGGATGCCGAAACCGCCGATCTGCTTTTTGCATGGAAAGTCGCCAAGCATGTGAAATCGAACGCCATCGTCTATGCGCGCGATCAGGCCACGGTGGGTGTGGGCGCGGGCCAGATGAGCCGGGTTGATTCGAGCCGCATCGCCGCGCAGAAATCGCGTGACATGGCCGAGGCGCTGGGGCTCGATGCGCCCCTGACGCAAGGCTCGGTCGTGGCCTCGGACGCGTTCTTTCCCTTTGCGGACGGGCTGATGGCCGCGGCAGAGGCTGGCGCGACCGCCATCATCCAGCCCGGCGGGTCGATGCGCGACGGCGATGTGATCGCCGCGGCCGATGCGGCAGGGCTGGCCATGGTCTTTACCGGCCAGCGCCATTTCCGGCACTGACAGGGGGACGCGCGATGCGGCTTGCGACAGGGGTGATCGGGCTGACTGCGACAGTCGATCAGGCCAGCAAATGGGCCGTGATCGACCGCATGGCGCTGGATCAGCGCCTGTTCGTGTCGGTTTTTGACCCCTATCTGAATTTCGTGATGGCGTGGAACACAGGCATCAATTTCGGGCTGTTCGGGTCCGACAGCGTTGCCATGCGCTACATCCTGATCGCCATTGCGCTGGTCATCTGCACCTTTGTCTGGATCTGGGTGCGGCGCGAAGGGGCCGGGCGCTGGATGCAGATTGGCGCGGGGCTGCTGATCGGGGGCGCGCTGGGCAATGTGATCGACCGGCTGCGCTGGGGGGCGGTGGCGGATTTCATCAACATGTCATGTTGTGGTATCTCCAACCCCTATGCGTTCAATCTTGCCGATGCGGCCATCTTTGCGGGCGCATTCGTGCTGATCGTGGCCTCGGGGCGCAGCCGTCCCTCGGGCGGGTCAGCGTAAGGGGGGCGCGTGCGAAAACGGGGGCGTGACGCGCGCGCCGCGATGCGTTAAGAGCATGTTGAGATACGGAAGAAGGGCAAGGGGGTCCGAATGGCAATCCGGCAGGTGATCTTGGCCACCATGGGCAGCGCCATGCTGGTGCTGGCGGCGTGCTCGGGCCCGGATGAGCCGATCCTGATGCATGCCGGATCGGAATCGCGCTCGCCGGATGAATTCGGGATCGTGCCGAACCGTCCCTTGGAAATGCCCGACAGCCTGGCGGAATTGCCCACACCCAACCCCGGTGGCGTGAACCGGGTGGAACCGCAGCCGCGCGCCGATGTGGCCCGCGCGCTGGGTGGCAGCGCCGAAGCGGCCACAGCGCCCGGTGCCGTGGATGGCGGGATCGTCAACCATGCCAGCCGCTTCGGGCGTGATCAGGGCATCCGCGAGGAACTGGCCGCTGCCGATCTGGAACACCGCCGCCGCAACCGGGGCCGGGTGCTGGAACGGGTGTTCTCGGTCAATGTCTATCATGACGCTTACCGCTCGATGTGGCTGGACCAACGCGCCGAGCAGGACCGCTGGCGCCGTGCCGGTGTGCGCACCCCCTCGGCCCCGCCCCCGGCAGACTGAACCCAGAGTCCGCGCATCACGCTTTGCCGCTGGGCTACACAGTTGCGTGCAGCCGCTTGATTCCGCGCCCTCCCGCGGTAGGTTGCGACCACACGCATTCCCCGGAGGCCCGATGTTCGCACGATCCCTCTCTCTCGCAGCGCTGATCAGCCTTGCGCTGCTGCGCCCCGCCCATGCCGAACCTGTCACGCATTCCGTCCTTGATAACGGGCTGGAAGTTGTCGTGATCGAGGACCGGCGCGCGCCTGTCGTGGTCAATATGGTGTGGTATCGCGTGGGCGCGGCCGATGAACCGCCGGGCCAGTCGGGCATTGCGCATTTTCTGGAACATCTGATGTTCAAGGGCACTGACAGCATGGAGCCGGGCGAGTTTTCGGCAGTGGTCGAGGCCAATGGCGGGCGCGACAATGCCTTCACGTCCTGGGATTACACGGGCTATTTTCAGCGCGTGGCCTCGGACCGGCTGGATCTGATGATGCAGATGGAAGCCGACCGCATGCAGAACCTGTCCTTTACCGATGCCGAATGGCTGCCCGAACGCGATGTGATTCTGGAAGAGCGCGGGCAGGTCCTGGAAAGCCGCGTCGGCGCGCAATTCAATGAGGCGATGCTGGCCGCGCTGTTCAAATCGCACCCCTACGGCATACCGATCATCGGCTGGCGGCACGAGATGGAAGAGCTGACCGATGAGATGGCGATGGATTTCTACCGCGCCCATTACGGCCCCAATAATGCGATTGTCGTGATCGCGGGCGATGTTGATACCGATGAAGCGCTGGCCAAGGCAGAGCGCTACTTCGGCGACATAC
>PWWF01000396.1 GCA_003561595.1 Paracoccaceae bacterium
ATAGAGGCCGACCGCCGCGCCATCGACACCCAGATGGTCCGCCTGCGCCGCCAGCTCTCCAAAGTCTCGCGCACGCGCGAACTGCACCGCGCCGCCCGGCGCAAGGTGCCCTATCCGATTGTCGCGCTGGTGGGCTACACCAATGCGGGCAAATCGACGCTGTTCAACCGCCTGACCGGGGCCGAGGTGATGGCCAGGGACATGCTGTTTGCCACGCTTGACCCGACCATGCGCGCCGTCCGGCTGCCCAGCGGCAAGGATGTCATCCTGTCGGACACTGTGGGCTTCATCTCGGACCTGCCGACGCAACTGGTCGCGGCCTTTCGCGCCACGCTGGAAGAGGTGCTGGAGGCCGATCTGATCGTGCATGTGCGCGATATCGCGCATGAAGAGACCGAGGAACAGGCGCGCAATGTGCGCGACATCCTGTCCGATCTGGGCGTGGGCGTGGACACCCCGCAGGTGGAGCTGTGGAACAAATCCGACCTGCTGCCAGCGCCCCAACTGGCCGCGCTCGCGCAGCGGGCCGAGGCGCGCGAGGACGTCTATCTGGGTTCTGCCGTCACGGGGGCGGGGCTGGACGGGTTGTTCGATGCGATGCGCACGCTCCTGGATGACCGCCGCCACCGGGCCGAACTGACCCTTGGTTTTGCCGAGGGGCGCGCGCGCGCATGGCTGTTCGAACACTCTCTGGTCGAGGACGAATCGCAGATCCCAGAGGGCTATCGACTCACCGTTCTCTGGACGGATCGCCAGCGTGAGCGATTCGCGACCCTGCGCGAACAGGGCTGAAAAACCGCAGGTTTCAGGGTCTTGCAGTCGCTCGCGTGGCGGTTGTGCGATTGCGGCGGGAATAAGGCGCGATTGGCAAAAAACGGCGACATCGCGGCGTCCAGTGGCCAATGGTCTTGGTTTTGCCCCGATGCGACCGCGGCCCGATCATAGTTAACTGGTTATGTTCATGGGAACGAACACGAGGAAGTGTCCCATGAGCTATCACGGTCCCATCGCCAAAAGTGCATCCAAGGCACCCCAGCGATCCGCGCGTTGCGATGCGCCAGATGATCGGGGTGGCTTTGCACATCTTGAAACGATCATCGGGCTGATCCGTCAGACCACCGGCGCGATCGAGGTTCTGATCCAGTTCCAGGGCGATGCCCCCCAGCCGGTCGCGCTGGAAATGGCGTGCATCGAGGCCCCGCTGGTGGACGGGCGCAAGCGTGTCGGTATGCTGCGCGCCTTCGCACCTGTATTCCAGCCCGGCGCGCAGGCGCTGCTGGAGGGGTTTGGCAAGCTGATCGTCGAGCAGCACGCGCTCTGGGCGCAGGCGCATGTCGATGTTCTGACCGGCGCGCTGACCCGCCGTGCCTTTGCCGATGACATGGAGCGTGCCGTTGCCCGCAATCGCCGCGACGGGGATGTCTGCAGCCTGATCATGTTCGATCTGGACCATTTCAAGAAGATCAATGACACCTATGGCCATTTGGCGGGCGATGCTGTGCTGCGCGCGGTCGGGCGGCTGGTGCGGCGCGAATTGCGCACCGAGGATCGCTTTGGTCGTCTGGGCGGCGAAGAATTCGGCGTGCTGGTGGCCGCCGATCTGGAAGGCGCGACCGAGATTGCCGAACGCCTGCGTGTGGCACTGAGAGAGCTGCGCATAAAGGGTTTCGAGCATATCTGCGTGTCGGCCAGCATCGGCGTGGCAAGCTGCGACAGCGAACCCGTCTCGGTCATGACGCTGATGTCGCAGGCGGATGAACGGCTCTATGCGGCCAAGAATGCCGGGCGCGACCAGGTCTGCGCGGGCGTGCCGTCCGCCTGCCTCGCCGCTCGCGGCTGAGGGCCGGGACACGCCTTTCCTTCCCGCAATCGCGCGTGATTCTGTCCCGTTTTTGAAATTTGGGCTTTGATTGGCGCGCGATAATCCATAGATGGACTATGTGAAGCGGTGCGCGCCGGCGCGCACAAGGGAGATAGGCATGCTGAACAATATTGGCCCCGCTGGTCTGATTCTGATCGCGATTGTCGTGCTGGTCCTGTTTGGTCGCGGCAAGGTTGCCGGACTGATGGGCGAAGTGGGCAAGGGGATCACCTCGTTCAAGAAGGGTCTGAAGGACGACACCAGCGAGATCGAGAAACCCGAGGAAGAGAGTTCCCAGACCGCCCGCGATGTCACGCCCGAAAGTGATGCCGAGGGTGGCAAGGACAAGGCCTGACGCCTTTTATACGCAAGGCAGCCGATAGCGCCGCAAAAGGCGGCGCTGGGGCGGAAAGGGTGTCATGCTTGATCTGGGCTGGACGGAACTGCTGGTGATCGGCATTGTCGCGCTGATCGTTGTGGGCCCCAAGGATCTGCCGAAGATGTTTCGGACATTGGGGCAATTCACGGCCAAGGCGCGCGCGATGGCGCGCGAATTTCAGCGCGCGATGGATGACGCGGCCGATTCGACCGGCGTCAAGGATGTGGCGCGCGATCTGCGCAAGGCCACGGACCTGAAGGGCGCGGGCATGGATGAGCTGAAATCCTGGGACCCGCTGCGCGAGGACAAGGCCGGGAAACCTGCACGCAACGCGCCCGATGCTGACCCCGATGACGAAGAGGCGCTGGACCGGGTCGCCGCTGAAATGGAGAGGATGCGCGAAACGCACAAGGCGGCGAAAGCCAAGGCATCCCCCGCGTCAGAGACCGGCGCAAAAGCGCCCGCCAGCGCCGCGCGGGGCCGCACGAGTGCCGCTGAAAAGGCGGGTTCTCCGCCCACGGCCAAGCCCCCAGACGCCGCAAAAGCCAAAGCGCCCGCCGGAGCCAATGCATCCGCCAAGGCCAAGGCCCCTGCCAAACCCAAAGCGCCCGCCAAGCGTAAACCCTCGGCCAAGACCACAGCACCTGCCAGCGATACGGCGGCTGACAAGGGGTCGTCATGAGCACGACCAACCGCCCCGACGAATATGACGATGATATCGAGGACAAGGGCGCGCCTCTGGTCGAGCATCTGGCCGAGCTGCGCTCGCGGCTGATCAAGTCGGTGCTGGCCTTTCTGGTCGGCATGGTGATCTGTTTCACCATCGCAACGCCCATCTTCAATTTCCTGACCGCGCCCTTGTGCGATGCGCTTGCCTCGCGCGGGCAGGATTGCGACCTGATCTTCATCAGCCCGCAGGAAGGGTTCTTTGTCGCGATCAAGGTGTCGCTGCTGGGCGGGTTCATGCTGGCCTTTCCGGTGATCGCCGCGCAGTTGTGGCGGTTTGTGGCGCCAGGCCTCTACCGATCGGAGAAGGGGGCATTCCTGCCCTTTCTGATCGCCTCGCCCTTCATGTTCCTGTTGGGCGCAGCCTTTGCCTTTTATATCGTCACACCGCTGGCCTATAATTTCTTCCTTGGCTTCCAGCAATTCGGCACCGGGGGCGAGGTGATCGACGACATCCCCGGCGCGGCCCCCCTCTCGGTGGTGTTCCAGGGCTCGGCCCAGGAATATCTGAACCTGACGATCAAGTTCATCGTGGCCTTTGGCCTGTGCTTCCAGTTGCCTGTATTGCTGACGCTGATGGGCAAGGCGGGGCTGGTTTCCGAGCGCGGGCTGCGTGCGGGGCGCAAATGGGCCATCGTGGGCATTCTGACACTGGCCGCACTGGTCACGCCCCCTGATGTGATCACCCAGATCATCCTGTTTGTGGTGGTCTACGGGCTCTATGAAATCTCGATCCGTCTGGTGGCGCGCGTGGAACGCCAGCGCAATGAGCGCCTGCGCCGCGAGGGGCTGCTGGATGAGGATGACGAGATTTTCGAGGATGAGCTGGAAGACGAGAAATGAGTGACGCCGACGCCCTGCATCGGATCGCCGAGGCGCTGGAGCGGCTGGCGCCCGCGCCCGAACCGGCCCCTGATCTGAATGCCGCTGCGGCCTTTGTCTGGCACACGGGCCCCGACCGGTTGCAGCCGGTGGCGCAGGTCAACCGCGTGGCGCTGTCGCTTTTGCACGGGATCGAGCGGTCTCGCGATACGCTGCTGGCCAATACGCGGCAATTCGCGCGCGGATTGCCCGCGAATAACGCGCTTCTATGGGGCGCGCGGGGGATGGGCAAATCCTCGCTGGTCAAGGCCGTGCATGCGCAGGTGCTGGAAGAGGCGCCTGAGACGGGGCTGACACTGGTCGAGATCCAGCGCGAGGATCTGCCCTCGATCGGGCGGCTGATGGGGCATCTGCGCGCGAGTGCGCAGGCGCGGGTGATCCTGTTTTGCGACGATCTGTCCTTCAGCCATGATGACC
>PWWF01000287.1 GCA_003561595.1 Paracoccaceae bacterium
CCGCGCTCAGATCGGTCTCGGCCAGCAGTTCGGCCATGCCCAGAATGCCGTTCATGGGCGTGCGGATCTCATGGCTCATATTCGCCAGAAATGCCGATTTCGCGCGATTGGCGGCTTCGGCGCGCTTGCGCGCCTCGACCAGTTCGGTGATGTCGGTACGCAGGCCCACGCGCCCGCCATCTGCGGTCCGCTTCTCGTAATAGCGGATATGTGTGCCATCCGGGGTGCTTTGTTCATTGGCCTGGACAGGTTCGCGGAACTCGGCCAGACGTTTTTTTATCCACTTGTCGTTGTCTTGCTCTGCCTCGAGGATCTGGCCGGACTCGGCGGCGTGCCGCACGATTTCGGCGAAATTGGTGCCGGGGATCAGCTTGGACTCGAGCAGTGGGAACAATTCGGCATAGCGGCGGTTATGAGTGATGAGCCGTTCATCCTTGTCATACATCACGAACCCGTCCTGCAGCGCCTCGATCGCGTAGAGAAGCTGTTCGCGCGCTTCCTTCGTGGCCTGTTCCGAGGCGCGCAGCATCTTGTTGCTTTCCAGCAGCTCGGCCTCGACCTTGCTTTGCCGGTGGCGCTGCACCCCGAGCACGAGGATGACCAGCCCGAAGATCAATAGCAGCAGATAGGTGATGGCGATGGCGTTGCGCTGCAAAATGGCGATTTCCGTGCGCGCAAGATCGGATTCGGAGTTGAAGAAATGCATGACGTCCAGAACGAAACGACGCGACTGTTCGGCGAGCTCTGCCAGCGTGTCACTCATCTGGGGCAGGGCCGTGATCAGGGCAGGGTCAGGGCCATCGATCGCGGCGACATGCGCATCCAGAAAGTTGCGAACGGCCGTCATCGTGTCCCGTTCCATATCGGCGCGTTCCAGCGCGCTGCCGATCACGCCGCGCGAAATGATCCCTTCGCGACTATAGAGGATGTCAAAGCGCTGCCGGACATCGGCAAGCGTGTCCTGGGTCGCATTGCCCTGGGCAACGGTCACGGCCAGCCGCAGGCGCTGGATATCGGTTTCCAGTTGGCCGACAGTCCAATAGGCGTTGTCCGCCCCGGTTGACCGAAGCTGGTTGAACTTGCGGTTGATGTCCTGCGCGAGCCAGATCAGTGTCGGGATGCAGACGATCACAAGCGCCAGGCACAGCGCCCAGTAAGTGCCCTTCAGATGGCGCCGGGCCGTCCTGAGCGCGCGTGTCATCATCTTCGGATCCGAATTTCCTCTATCTGCCAGACACTGAGCGCATAGATCGTTTCCTGCCGGAACGCGGGGTCCTCATCATAGGGAAAGATCAGCCAGAACGGCCCTTGCCCGCGCCGCGGCATCGGCTCTCCATCGCGCAGAAAGGCGATCATGGGGGCCGCCTCGGTTATCTTGTGGAAGGGCAGCGTTGCGGAATAGCCGTCCATGGCGGTCAGCAGCACCTCACCCGTGCCACCATCCACATCCACCGAGAAAGACGTGAGAATATCGCGCAGCAGGACGCCGGAATACCGGTGAACCGCATCGGTCCAGACGGTCGAGGTGAGGTATTCGGCCTCTGGCATCTCGGCAAGGTCATCGCGCGACAAGGTCGTGGGCGTGTCGCTGTCGGGCAGAATGACACGCATGTTCACCTTGCTGCCGTCAGCAAGGTTGTGGCTTGCAAGCGACACTGATGCGAACAGACATGTCAGGGTAATCCACGCAATCGCGGTGATGCGCAGGGCAGAACGATGAGGTAACACATACGACAAACTTCGGCTTGAAACTGTCATGTGGCGGCTCTCCATCCTCCTTTTGTTGTAGCCCTGAAGACACGCAAAGCTAGCACATTCTGGCCATGCAGATAACGTGTTTCTCTCAACACGAGGTGAAGATCGCATGCGTTGCTCAAAAAAGGTTCGATTTTCTGGACAGAGATTGCGGGCGCCGTTTCACTGCACGCATGATTGCACCGGACACTCAACCCACATGCATCGCGATGGACCACGCGTCACAATGATTGCCGACAGATGCGGGAAAAGCTATAATCGTGCCACTGCGTGCTGGCCCGTAAGTCTTTGTTAGCGGATCTGGAATACGTTGCGCAGCATTGCCGAGGCTGGAGGATTTCATGGCTGGCATTATCCGTTTGCCTGCGTTTTGCCGCGACATAGCGAGCAGGGTCCTTGCCTGTGTGGCTGTGTTGCTGCTGCCCGCTGGCATGGCTGGTGCGACAGAGCTTGTCATTGCCACCAGCGCGGGCGAGATCAGTTATGACCGTGATGCGCTGCGGGAAATGCAGACGACCGAGATCACGACAAACACCCCATGGACAGACGGCGAGCAGGTGTTTCTTGGTGTGCCGCTGTCGCTGTTGATCGATGCGCCGGATGATGCGTTCGAGATGGAGATGCGGGCGATCAACGATTATGTCGTTGTCGTCCCCTCGGACGCGGTGTCAGAGGAATATCCGATCGTCGCGTTTGAACAGAATGGCGAGCCTATGTCCTTGCGCGACAAGGGGCCGTTCTGGCTGATCTATCCATTTGACGACGGGCCGGAATACCAGACCGAAACCATGTATTCGCGCAGCATCTGGCAATTGGTTAAGATCACGGTTCTGGATTGATCGCAGGCGCGCGTCGGGGTCGCGGGGCGCAGCGATAACTCTGCACGATACCGAGCCCTTCGCAGGCAGGCACCATGTCATGACCCGGCATCCTGCCGTGTCACAAACTGTCATCAAGCTGTCATGAAACTCCGATACGCGGGCGTCATGACACATGCAGATGCCGACTCGTCCGCCCGCCAGCCTGCTCTTGTTGCCGAAAGCATCGGCAAGCAGTTTGGCGATACCCAGGTCCTGAAAGGGATCGATCTGAATGTCGCGCCGGGCGAGATTGTCGCCCTGCTGGGCCCCTCTGGCTGCGGCAAGACGACCCTGCTGCGGATCGCGGCAGGGCTTTTGTCGGCCTCGACCGGGCATATGCAGATCGCGGGACAGACGGTGGTCGATGGTGCCGTGCACACCCTGCCACCCGAAGCGCGTGGCATCGGGATGGTGTTTCAGGATTATGCGCTCTGGCCGCATTTAAGCGTTCTTGACAATGTCGCCTTTCCGCTGCGCATGCGCGGCGAACGCAAGGCCGCGCGCCATGACCGCGCGCGCAAGGCGCTGGCGCGGGTGGGGCTGGACCATCTGGCCGACCGCTCTCCGGGCACCTTGTCGGGTGGCCAGCAACAGCGCGTGGCGCTTGCACGCGCCATCGTCGCCGAACCGCCGCTGGTCCTGTTTGACGAGCCCCTCTCGAATCTGGACCGCGAATTGCGCGAAAGCCTTGCGCTGGAGATGAGCACGCTGCTGCGCGAACTGGGGCTGTCGGCCATTTACGTGACCCATGATCAGGCCGAGGCTTTCACCGTCGCGGACCGCGTTGCCATCATGATCGGCGGCGAGATTGCACAGATCGCCGCGCCCGAAACCATCTTCTCGGACCCGGCCTCGGTTGACGTGGCGCAATTCCTGAATATCGGCGCGCTGATCGATGGCGACATCGACGAGAAGCGGTTTCGCGGATCATCCGAGATGCTGTCGGTCGAGACGCCGCTCTCGAACGGGTATGAGGGGCGCGCCAAGCTGCTGATCCCGCGAACGGCAGTGCGCGCCGACAGCACCGGGCCGCTGAGGGCCCGCGTGCGCCGCAGCCAGTTTCAGGGCGACCGCTACCTGCTGCATCTGGAACTGGGCGAGGGCGGGCATCAACTGGTCTGCCCCGCAGACGCCCCTGCCGCGCAGGGCGCCGAGATCGCGCTTGCACTGCAAGGCGAAAGACTGCGCGTTTTCACCGCGACACACTGACATACATCACAGGAAAGGACGGAACCATGCTCCGCACCGCAACGCTTGTCGCCAGCCTCGGGTTTGGCGTGTCGATGGCTCAGGCCGATACGCTGACCTTCTACACTGCCGGTCCCGGCGGGCTGGCCGATGCGCTGGCCGAAGGGTTCGAGGCCGAAACCGGCATTCGGGTCAATGTGTTTCAGGCAACAACCGGCCAGGTCATGGCACGGCTGGAGGCCGAGGAATCCAACCCGCAGGCCGATGTCGTCGTGTCAGCCAGCTGGGGGTCGGCAGAAGATATGCACGAGCGCGGGCTGCTGATGGAATACACATCGCCTTATGCCGAGAATGTGCCGGATTTCCTGAAGCACAGCCACTACGCCGCGCAGGGCATTTCGGCGCTGGCCATAGCCTGGAACACCGAAAGCGGCACCCCGCAGCC
>PWWF01000059.1 GCA_003561595.1 Paracoccaceae bacterium
TGCCGCTGCCTGCGGCAGCGGGAGATGCGCCATCGTTGCCAGTGAGGGAAAACCGCTCAGCGCGCGCGCAGCCGCACCACAAGCCCCGCGCCCAGTGTCGAGATCAGGAAGATCGCGGCTGCGATCACCACGATGGACGGCCCTGACGGCGTGTCCTGCATCAGCGACATCTGCAGCCCGCCCCAGACTGACCCCGCGCCGATCAGCGCCGCGATCCCTGCCATCGCCTCGGGGCTGCGGGCCAGGTTGCGCGCGGCCGCCGCCGGGATGATCAACAGCGCCGCGATCAGCAGCGCCCCCACGATCTTGAGCGCCACGGCAACCACCACGGCCAACGCAAGGGTCAGCACCATGCGTTCACGGCCAGGATCGATGCCCGAGGCCTGCGCCAGATCCTCGCTGAGAGTGGCGGTCAGAAGCGCCGACCAGCGCCACAGGATCAGCGCCAGCACCAGCGCGGCCCCGGCGACGATGATGCCCAGATCGACGCGCGAAACGGCAAGGATGTCGCCGAACAGATAGGCCGACAGGTCCACCCGCACCGCAGGCAGGAAGGACACCGCCACCAGACCCAGTGCAAGCGCCGAATGCGCCAGCACGCCCAGTGTCGTATCCATCGCCCAGCCGCGCCCTGCAAGGGTCGAGACGATCATCGCCATGATGAGCGCGACCATCAGCGTGCCGATGAAAATGCTGATCTGGAACGCCAGGGCAAGCGCCACGCCAAGGATGGCGGCATGCGAGGTGGCATCGCCGAAATAGGCCATGCGCCGCCAGACCACGAAACAGCCCAGAGGGGCAGCGGCCATGGCCACGGCCAGCCCGGCCAGAAGCGCGCGGGTGAGGAAATCATCAAGCATGCGGCAGGCTCCGTTCCGGGGCATGAGGGTGGGGCAAGCGACCGCGCGGAGAAGCAGTCCGACCGCAGGCGATGCCTGTGGCGGGGCGCGGCCCTGTCATCAAGATTGCCGCAGCCTCAGCCCGCATGTTGGTGATGCGCCCCTGCATGATCGTGGTCATGCGCGTGATCGTGGTCGTGTTGGTAAAGCGCCAGCGCCCCCCCGGTGCCCAGCCCGAACAAGGCGCGATATTCCGGCGCGTCGCGCACCACCTGCGGCGTGCCTTCGCAGCAGATATGGCCATTGATGCACACCACCCGGTCCGAGGCCGACATCACCACATGCAGATCATGGCTGACTGACAGCACTGCGCATCCGGTCTGCGCGCGGACATCCGCGATCAACTGGTAGAAACTGGCCACACCGGGCTGGTCGAGCCCCGCTGTCGGTTCATCCAGCATCAGGATATCGGGGCCGGGCAGCAGCGCGCGGGCCAGGAGCACGCGCTGGAACTGCCCGCCCGAGAGGGTTGCCATATTCTGCCCCATCACATCGCCCAGCCCCACACGGGCCAGCACCTGTTCCATCGCCGCGCGCGGCGCGCGGGTTGGCAGGGACAGGAAACGCGCCACCGGCAGCGGCAGGCCGGGGTCGATATGCAGGCGCTGGGGCACATAGCCCAGCCGCAGCCCCGGCGCACGTTGCACACGCCCGCGCGCGGCCGGAACCACCCCCAGCAATGCGCGCAGCAAGCTGGTCTTGCCCGACCCGTTCGGCCCCACGATGGTCACGATCTCGCCGCGCGCGATATCGAAATCGATATCGTGCAGCACGCGCCGCCCACCATACCGGACGCCCAGCCCTTGCGCGGAAATCAGGCTCATGCGGGGGTACAGGCGCTGCAGCGGCCCAGCGCCTCGATCGTGGAGCATTCGATCGTGAACCCGGCAGTCCGGGCTGCCGCGTGCAATGCGCGGCTCAGCTCAGGCGCAGTGGCTTCGGTCACGCTGTTGCATTGGGCGCAGATCAGAAAGGCCGCGCGATGATCCTCGCCCGGATGCGTGCAGGCGGTAAAGGCGTTCAGCCGCCGGATCCGGTGGGCCAGCCCGTGTTCGACCAGAAAATTCAGCGCGCGATAGGCCACGGGCGGCTGCGTGCCGTAACCTTCGGCGGCGAGCTTTTCCAGAACGTCATAGGCGCCCAGCGCGCCATGCGCCTCAAGCAGGATCTCCAGCGTGCGGCGGCGCACCGGCGTCAGGCGCGCGCCCCGCGCCCGCGCGCGCGCCTCGGCCTGCGCGAGGATCGCTTCGGCAGGGGCGGCACCGCTATGGTCGGGGCAACAGAATGCGTGCGCGTGATCGGTCATGCTTTGGCCTTGACTGTTATGATATAACAACAGATATGTTTTGAAACGTCATAACACAAGGAGAACGGGATGCGCTACTCGATTGCGCTGGCTTGCGCCATGATGGGAAGCCCGCTTGCCGCTCAGGATCTGAAGGTCGTCACTGATTTTCAGGTGACGCATTCGCTGGTGTCGATGGTGATGGGCGATGACACCGCCGCAACGCTGCTGCTGGATCAGGGCGGTGACCCGCATTCGTTTCAGCTGCGCCCCAGCCAGGCCCAGGCGCTGGCCGAAGCCGATCTGGTCTTCTGGGTGGGTGAAGAGCTGACCCCATGGATGGCACGCGCGCTGTCGGGGACCGAGACGCAGGCGGATATCGTGACGCTGATCGAGGCGGACGGGCTGCATCTGCAGGATTTTGCACACGGCCATTCGCATAGCCATGACGATCACGGGCATTCGCATGATGATGACCATGGTCACAGCCACGATGATCACGGCCATTCGCATGATGACGACCACGGCCACAGCCATGACGATCACGGCCACTCGCATGATGATGACCATGGCCACAGCCACGATGATCACGGCCATTCGCATGATGATGACCATGGCCACAGCCATGACGATCACGGCCATTCGCATGATGACGACCACGGCCACAGCCACGATGATCACGGGCATTCGCATGATGATGACCATGGTCACAGCCATGACGATCACGGGCATTCGCATGATGATGACCATGGCCACAGCCATGACGATCACGGGCATTCGCATGATGATGACCATGACCACAGCCATGACGGGCTCGACCCGCATGCCTGGATGTATACGCATAATGCCAAGGCGTGGCTGGACGTGATCGCGGCGGAGCTCTCGCGCCACGATCCCAACAATGCCGAAACCTATGCCGCCAATGCCGCCGCCGCGCGCGATGCGATTGCCGAGATGCGCGCCGAGGTCGAGGCGATCCTGGAACCGGTTGGCGACACCCCCATCGTGGTGTTTCATGACGCCTATGGCTACCTGTCCCACCAGTTCGGGGTGAATGTCGCGGGCACGATTGCGCTGGGGGATGCGGCCAGCCCCGGAGCGCAGCGCCTGTCCGAACTGCGCGAAGAGTTGCAGGAGGGCGGCATCGCCTGCATCTTCCCTGAAGTCAATCACTCCTCGCGCTATGTCGATGTGGTGGTCGAGGGCACGGATGTGCGTGTGGGGGCAACACTCGACCCCGAAGGTGTGATGTTCGATCCGGGCGCGGATCTGTATCCCACGCTGATGCGCAGCATGGCGCAAGACATCGCGGATTGTGTGGCCGGGTGACTCTGGTCTGAGGCTGGCTCGACTGACGGGCAGCCCTGTATTCTGCGGGGCTGCCCGTTCAATTTGCGCGACACAGACCCATCACGCTCCCGGATGCCTGCGCGGACGGCAACCCACTGGACCTGAACGCCCCCAGAGGTTAGGTCTGGCACGAGCAATGGAGGTCTGACATGCCAACCCCCCTCACCCTTTATCTGGCGGCGCCCCGCGGGTTCTGCGCTGGTGTGGACCGCGCCATCAAGATCGTCGAGATGGCGCTGGAGAAATGGGGCGCGCCGGTCTATGTCC
This sequence comes from Paracoccaceae bacterium, assembly GCA_003561595.1. GTDB lineage: Bacteria > Pseudomonadota > Alphaproteobacteria > Rhodobacterales > Rhodobacteraceae > Roseinatronobacter. The sequence goes on from PWWF01000059.1 coordinate 3,802, forward strand.
GCCATGAGATCGTGCATAACCGCTACGTGGTGGACGGGTTGCGCGACAAGGGGGCCGTGTTCGTCGAGGAACTGGATGAATGTCCGCCCGACCGCCCGGTGATCTTTTCGGCCCATGGCGTGCCCAAATCCGTGCCGCAGGCCGCGCAGGCGCGCAACATGCTCTATGTCGATGCAACCTGCCCGCTGGTCAGCAAAGTGCATATCGAGGCCGAGCGCCATCACGCCAATGGCTTGCAGATGGTGATGATCGGCCATGCGGGCCACCCCGAGACGATTGGCACCATGGGGCAATTGCCCGAAGGCGAGGTGCTGCTGGTCGAAACGCCCGCCGATGTGGCGGGGCTGCAGGTGCGCGACCCGGAACGTCTGGCCTTTATCACGCAGACCACCCTGTCGGTCGATGACACGGCAGAGGTCGTGGCCGCGCTGAAAGCGCGCTTTCCGGCCATCATCGGCCCGCACAAGGAAGATATCTGCTACGCCACGACCAACCGGCAAGAGGCCGTCAAGGCCATTGCGCCGCGTATCGATGCGCTGTTGGTGATCGGGGCGCCCAACTCGTCCAACTCGCAACGTCTGGTCGAGGTCGGGCGTGCCAAGGGCTGCGCCTATGCCCAGCTTGTGCAGCGCGCGCGCGATATCGACTGGCGCGCGCTGGAGGGCGTGTCGTCCGTGGGTATCACCGCCGGCGCCTCTGCCCCCGAAGAGCTGGTCAATGAGGTGATCGACGCCTTCCGCGCGCGCTATGATGTGACGGTCGAACTGGTCGAGACGGCGCAGGAACGCGTCGAATTCAAGGTACCGCGCGCCCTGCGCGAACCTGCATGAGCGCCATTCCCCGCCCGGCCCTCGCGCTGGGGCTTGCCGGGCTGCTGCCGTTCCTGTTCGGCGTGGCCACCCTGCTCTCGCCCGCGCTGGCGGATATGACCCTACGCCTGATCGGCCCGCGCTTTACCGCGCCTTTCGTGCTCATTTCCTACGGAACGGTGATCCTGTGTTTCATGTCCGGGGTGCTCTGGGGCTTTGCCGCACGCGGGGCGGAGGCGCGCTGGTCAGGCTATGCGCTCTCGGTCCTCCCCGCTCTCTGGGCGTTTTTCTTCGTGGGCGGTGGGGCCGTGTTCGCGCTGAACGCCCTGATTGCAGGGTTTCTGGGGCTGTTGCTGATCGACTGGCATTTCAGCCGCATGGGCCTGACCCCGCGCTGGTGGATGCCGCTGCGCCTGATCCTGACCGCCGGGGTCGTGCTGTGTCTGGCGCTGGGGCTGGCCTTGGGCTAGACAGCCGCCAAACGTGGCGGAGACAGTCAGATGATCCTCTATTCGATGCCCTCTTCGGGCAACAGCTACAAGGTGCGGCTGCTGCTGGCGCTGCTGGGGCGCGATGTGACACGCATCGATGTCGAATATGGCAGCCCCGCGCTGGAAAGCGCGCATGCGAAAGGGCGCCTGCCCTTTGACAGGGTGCCAGTGCTGGTGCTGGAGGATGGCACCGCCCTGCCCGAATCGAACGCGATCCTGTGCTATCTGGGCGCGGACACGCCATTCATGCCCACCGACCCGGTGGCCCGCGCGCAGATGCTGGGCTGGATGTTCTGGGAACAGAACCAGCATGAGGGCGTGATCGCCGTGCGCGCCGCACTGCTGCATTATCCCCACCGCAAACCCGAGGCCACGCCAGAGCGTCTGGCCGAATTGCTGAGCCGGGGTCAGGCGATCCTGCAGCACATGGAGGATCACCTGAGCACGCGCGACTGGCTGGTGGGGGGTGCCCCGACCCTCGCCGATCTGTGCCTGTATGGCTATACGCATAGCGCGGACACGCGGGGCGGGTTCGATATGGCCCCCCTGCCGCATCTGCGCGGCTGGTGCGACCGCATTGCCGCCCTGCCCGGATATGTGCCGCTGTGACGGATCTGGTCGCCTATACCGACGGGGCCTGTTCAGGCAATCCCGGCCCCGGGGGCTGGGGGGTGCTGCTGCAGGCGCTGCGCGACGATCAGGTGATCCGCGAGCGCGAGCTCTCGGGCGGCGAGGCAGAGACGACGAATAACCGCATGGAGCTGATGGCCGCGATCACTGCGCTGGAAACGCTGGAGCGGCCCAGCGCGGTGACCATCGTCACCGACAGCGCCTATGTGAAGAACGGGGTGACAAGCTGGATCCATGGCTGGAAGCGCAATGGCTGGCGCACCGCCGGGCGCAAGCCGGTCAAGAATGTCGAGCTCTGGCAGCGGCTGGACACCGCGCAGGCGCGCCACAAGGTGCGCTGGGAATGGGTCAAGGGCCATGCGGGCCACCCCGAGAATGAACGCGCCGACGCGCTGGCGCGCGCCGGGATGGCCCCGTTCCGGCCCGGGAAAGCGGGATCATGACGGCGCTTCAGGGGCTTGATTACGCGGCCGTTTTCATCTTTGCCGTGACCGGGGCGCTGGCGGCCAGCCGGGCGCAACTGGATATCGTGGGGTTCGTGTTTCTGGCCTGCCTGACAGCGGTTGGCGGGGGCACATTGCGCGATGTGATCCTGAACCGCGATCAGGTGTTCTGGATCGCCGATCCGGGCATGATCGCCTCGGCCTGCCTGGCGGCGGTTCTGGTCTTTTTCACGGCGCATCTGCTGGAATCGCGGCTGCGCGCGCTGGAATGGTGCGATGCCTTTGCGCTGAGCGCGGCTGTGCCCGCAGGTGTGGGCGTGGCACTGGCGATGGATCAAAGCTGGCCAGTCGTGGTGATCATGGGCATTGCCACCGGCACATTCGGCGGGCTGATGCGCGATGTGGTCTGCAACGAGGTGCCGCTGGTGCTGAAAAAGGGCGAGCTGTATGCCACCTCTGCCTTTGCGGGCACTTTGGCCGCACTTGGGGTAACGCTTCTGACAGATGACAGCCGGATCATTCTGCTGGCCTGCGCGCTGACCACATTCGCGCTGCGCGCGGGATCGCTGGGGTTTGGCTGGCATCTGCCGGTCTATAAAAGCCGCCCGCCGCGCACCTGAGGCTCAGCGCCGCCCCTGATATTTCTGCCACAGCCATAAAAGCAGCAGCGACCCGATCAGCGCCAGTACGAAGGCCCCGACCCAGGACGCCGAGCTTGCCAGAAACCGGAACCCCATGCCGCCTGCCAGCGCGCCCAGAACGCCGATCAGCATGGCTGTGGGCAGATCGGTTTCCATCCGCATCAGCCGCGTGGCAAAAACACCCGCAGCCGCACCGATCAGCATGAGGAGGAACACAGCCGGCATCCGCTCAGCCCTGCCGCCAATGCGCGGGCTGGCCCGCGAGATATGATTTTCGTGATGACACCATGGGCATCCTCAATGGTTCGTGATGCAGAATTCCACACAGGCCGCCCAAGGTCCAGCCTTCGCAAAGAAGTTATGCCCGCAAAAGGTAAGGTGGGTACACCCACCCTACACATCTGCGTCAGAACACCTATGCTATAAGGTATGAAACGAAGACATCTTTTGTTCGCCGGGGGTGTGGGTGCAGCGGCGGCGCTGGGGTGGGGCGCGCGTGGCCCGGCGATTGCAGCCGTTGACCGTGGCTTCAACCGCTTCGCGCTTGACCCTGATGCGCCCGAACCCGATGCCGCTGATCTTGACGTGCACCAGAGCCTGTTTCTCGCCGATCTGCATGCCGATTGCCTGAAATGGGATCGCGATCTGTTGCAATGGTCCGAATATGGCCATGCTGATGTCCCGCGTCTGCATGCCGGGAATACGGCGCTGCAGGTCTTTGCCATGGTCACCCATTCGCCCGTGAATTTCCCGTGGCGCGACTGTCTCAGCGCCGATGCGCCCAACCATGCGGCCTGGCTGGCCGCGTTGCAGGGGCGCCCCTTTCGCAGCGCGCGGGGGCGGGCCTTCTACCAGATGGACCTGTTCTGGAACGCGGTCCACCGCTCGCGCCTGTCGTCAGACACGCCCGAGATCCGCCCCATCCTCAATGCCTCGGAACTGCTGGCGCTGATCGAGGCGCGCAGCGCGGGCGCTTCGGTGATGGGCGGCATGCTCGCGCTCGAAGGCGGGCATTGGGTCGGCCAGTATGACCCCAGCCCCGGCGTCGTGTCGGCAGAGATCCGGCGACTCTATGATCGCGGGCTGCGGATTTTCGCACCCGTGCACCGCTTCGACAACCCACTGGGCGGCTCGTCCGAGGGGTGCGAACGCTACGGGCTGACACCAGCAGGGCGCGTGGCGCTTCAGGTCGCTGAAGAACAGGGCATGATGATCGACCTTGCCCACGCCTCCGAGGCGCTGATCCGCGATGCGTCAGAGCTGCTGCGCAATCCCTTCATCGTGTCGCATACCGGTGTGCGCGCAGTGTGCGAGGGGCTGCCCTGCCTGCCCGACCGCAACATGTCGGATGATTCGATCCGCGCCGTTCTGGATAGTGGGGGCCTGATCGGTGTCGGCTATTGGGGGCAGGCCGTGGGCGAAGGCGTGGCCAATATCCCGCGCGTGATGGAGTACATCATGGAAATGGCCGAACAGCGCGGGCTGAACGGGGCGGATCATGTCGCCCTGGGATCCGATTTCGATGGCTCGGTCGCCACGCAGATCTCGGCCAATGAATTGGGCGTGCTGACGGCGAGCTTGCGCCGCGCGGGGTTCGATGCCAGCATGATCGGGCGCATTGCCGGGCGCAATGTCTGCCGGTTGCTGGCAAGCGGCCTGCCCGGGGGCAGCCCGGTGATTGCCGAAAATATCGAACAGGCGCTGCAGAACAACTTTGTCTGAGGCGGGTCCCGATCTGCTGAAACGGCCCGGTCAGCGGCGGCGCATGGGTTCCAGGCGCAGGCGGGTCAGGCAACGCCACAACCATTCCCACGGGCCTTGCCGGTAGCGGCGCAACCACAGCCGCGCGAAAATCAGCATCACCGCAAAGATCGCGGCGGCAATCAGGATCACGGTAAAGGTGCCGTGCCGTCCGATCTGGTTCAGCCCCCAGCCATAGAACACGAACTGCCCCAAGAGACCGCCCATCAGATAGCCCGTCAGCGCCATCGCCCCCAAGGGCGCCAGCAACGCCCGCACCCGCGCGCCGCGCCCGCTATCGAGCCATAGCGCCAGAAGTGCGACATAGCCCATGCCAACCAGCGCCTCGACATTCTTCAGAAGCAGGCCGCCGGGCACCAGAACCAGCCCTGTGCGATGGATCGCCTCCAGCGCCAGCCCACCGGCGACCAGACCCCAGCCCAGGGGCAGCAGCCAGTGCCGCACCTCGCCCAGCCGCGCGGGCAGATTGGCCAGCCCCGCCGCCAGCCCGACCAGAAACAGTGCGGCAAGCTGGGCGTAACGGATCGCCCGCAACCCGCGCGATTCGCCATCGGCGCCGGTGAACAACGCCCAGTTATGCGCGATGGTCACAGCGGGGCGCGGATCGGCAAAGGCGCGCAGGCTTTGCAACTGATCCATCTCCAGCGGCGGGGTCGGCGCCTGGCCCAGCAGCGCATAGGCCATGGGCGGCACGATCAGCAAGGTGGCCGCCAGCCCCAGAATCACCTTGATCGGCAACAGCGCCGCCACCGGCAACAGCAGCCCCAGCACCGCATAGGTCGTCAGGATATCGCCCCAGAAGAAGAACAGCGCATTCAGCAGCCCCAATCCATAGAGCAGCAGGATACGCCGCAGATAGACCGCGACCCAGGGCTCGCCCCGCGCCTGCATCCGGCGCATCAGCAGCGTGAAACTGACCCCGAACATCAGCGAGAATGCCGAACGCGCCTTGCCCTCGACCAGCACCGACAACAGATAGGCCACCACCCGGTCGGCGGGGCCGTGGATCGCGGCGCGCATCTCGGGCGTCAGATAGGTCAGCCCGGCGATGGTCAGCATGTTGATGGTCAGCACACCAATCAGCGCCGCGGCCCGCGTCGCGTCAAGCGTGACGAGGCGATCAGCCGCTTGCGCCTTGCCCGGGGTCTTGCGGGGCGGTGGAACGGCTTTCGGGGCGGACGGACGTGACGTGACGTGCCTCTTGCAGGGTCAGTGTGTCAGGGGCGCGAGGGGGCAATCCCGGCCTCGGCGGCGATCTGTGCGGCAGGGCGGCGCGCGCGCTCGGTCGCGGATTTCAACTGTCCGCAGGCGGCCATGATATCCTCGCCGCGCGGGGTGCGGATGGGGCTGGCATAGCCCGCCTTGTGCACAATATCGGCAAATGCCTCGATCCGTGCCCAGTCCGAACGCTCATAAGGCGCGCCGGGCCATTCATTGAACGGGATCAGGTTGATCTTGGCCGGGATGCCCGCGATCAGCCGCACCAGACGCCGCGCATCGGCATCCGAATCATTCACGCCCTTGAGCATGACATATTCAAAGGTGATCCGTTCGGAATTGGACAGGCGCGGGTAGTCGCGCAGCGCATCCAGCAGTGTCTGGATATTCCAGCGCTTGTTGATCGGCACCAGCCGGTCGCGCACCTCATCCGTGGTGGCGTGGAACGACACCGCCAGCAGGCAACCGATCTCGCTGGCCGTGCGCGCGATCTCGGGCACGACACCCGATGTGGACAGCGTGATGCGGCGGCGCGAGATCGACAGCCCTTCGCCATCCATCACCACCTTCATCGCGTCGCGCACATTGTCGAAATTATAGAGCGGCTCACCCATGCCCATCAGCACCACATTGCTGACCAGCCGCGTTTCATCGCGCGGGGCGCCCGGAACGGGCCATTCGCCCAGATCGTCGCGCGCGACCAGCACCTGGCCCACAATCTCGGCGGGGGTCAGGTTGCGCACCAGTTTCTGCGTGCCGGTATGGCAGAAGGAACAGGTGAGCGTGCAGCCGACCTGGCTGGAAATGCACAACGTGCCACGGCTTTCCTCGGGGATATAGACGGCCTCGACCTCATGCCCGCCCGCAATGCGCAGCAGATATTTGCGCGTCCCGTCATCCGAGATCTGGCGCGACACGATCTCGGGGCGGGCAATGGTGAAATGCCGGGCCAGTTGCGCGCGATACGCCTTGGCCAGATTGGTCATCGCGTCGAAATCCTGCGCGCCCCAATGGTAGATCCATTGCCAGATCTGGCCCACGCGCATCCTGGCCTGCCGCTCGGGCGTGCCCATTGCGATCAGGGCCTCCATCATCTGCGCGCGGGTCAGGCCCACCAGATTGCGCAGCCCGTCCTCGGGCAGTTTGCGCGGCAGGGTCAGGACATCCTGCGTGATCGGGGGGGTCGCACTCATCTGGGCCTCTCGGGGTTTTCTTGACCACATATAACAAGACCGCCCGGCTTTGACAGCCCGGGCGGCCAAATCAGTGCGGTGCTGTGTTCAGTCTTCAGCGCATTGGCGCTGTGCTTCCTCGGTCGCGGCAGTGAACCCGAACAGCGAGAACGTGTCCTTCGTGTCGGTTCCGCGCGACGACCGCGCGACCAGCTCGGCCTCTGCCCCGGCGCGCATGGCTGCCAGAATACGCTGGTCTTCCTCGGACGATCCGGCCCACGCCCACTGGTCATCCACAAACAACTGGAATTCATTCGATCCAATGGTCAGCGCCACAGTCGAATCGCCCGCGAACGGGTATCCACCGGTAAAGGAGATCTCTGGCGTGCTGCTGCCCGGACGGTAGGTCGCAAACAGCAGGATATCGCCGCGATTCACCTGCACAGGCTGTCCGTTACGGGTGTTCAGCGTTTCCTTGGGTGCCGATACGGCCCAGCACTCGCGGGGGCTGTCCTCGACGAACACGCTCCAATCCGTATCGGCAGCGACACGGTTGCTCGATTCCTGCGCCTGCGCGCCCAGCCCTGCAAATGCCGCGACAGCGGCCACGGCTCCAATTCTGCCAAATGACGTCATGTGCTCTATCGCCTCCAATTGACCCGGCCCGGAATTTGCGTCACCCACACCCGGAAGATGTGGCATGTCGCGCCTGTAGCTGTAATTCTTAGCGCCTGCGCCGGGAAAGTTCAAAGCCCTGATGGCGAAAAATCGCGCAGGCGTGAGCGGTCGTGCTACAGGAGTGATCGGGAATGAGGGACGGAATGCAGACAATGTCCAAAATGGACTCGGTGGCCAATGTGGGCTCGGGCGCAGTGCCGCTGGTGGAATTATGGCGCGGTGATCTGCTGGAAAGCCTGCATCGCGGTCATGCGGTGGTCGCGCGCGCCTCGGGTGAGGTGGTCGAGGCCTGGGGCCGTGCCGACGCGCTGATCTACCCGCGCTCGAGCTGCAAGATGGTCCAGGCATTGCCGCTGCTGGAATCGGGCGCCGGGCGTGACCTGGGGCGCGAGCATCTGGCGCTGGCCTGCGCCTCGCATCAGGGGGGGCGCATTCATGTCGAACGTGTCGCGCGCTGGCTGGGGGATCTGGGCCTGTCCGAGGGCGATCTGCGCTGCGGCTGTCAGGACGCGCAGGACATCGAGGAACGCGACCGTCTGGTGCGCGCGGGCGCTGCGGCGGGCCAGCTGCACAATAACTGCTCGGGCAAGCATGCGGGGTTTCTGACCCTGAATCAGCATCTTGGCGGCGATTCTGAATATGTGACCCCCGATCATCCCGTGCAAATTGCCGTGCGCACCGCGTTCGAGGAGGTGACGGAGATGCCCTCGCCCGGTTACGGGATCGACGGGTGTTCGGCCCCGAATTTCGCCACCACGGTCGCGGCGCTGGCGGGTGGCATGGCGCGTTTTGCCAGCGCGGGGGACGGGAACGCCCGCAGCCGCGCCATGGTGCGCCTGCGCGAAGCGATGATGGCCCATCCCGATCTGGTCGCAGGTGAAACCCGCGCCTGCACCGAGTTGATGCGCGCCATGGACGGGCGTGCGGCCATCAAGACCGGGGCCGAGGCCGTTTTCGTGGCCATCCTGCCACAGGCGGGGCTGGGGATCGCGCTCAAGATCGTGGATGGCGGCGTGCGCGCCGCCGAGGCCGCCATCACGGCGCTGCTGATTCGTCACGGCGCGCTGGCAGCGGATCATCCGGTCGTCGCCCGCTATATCGGCCCCACACGCAACCGGCGCGATATCGTGACCGGTGAAACGCGCCTCGCGCCGGGCTTTGCCTGACCAGCATGTGATCGCGCAAATGGTGCTGCACTGCGGCAAGCGGGTTTTCCTGCCCGCAGGCTTGGTATACGCAGGGGTTTTAGCACAAGATGGGGATCTGCAATGTTCAAGTTTCTGTTCGGCTCGAAATCCGACGCTCCGGCGGTCAAGCGCGAGACACAGCGCGAAACCGTGACCCGCGCCCTGCGCGAGGTGAACGAGATCATGGCAGAACTGGACCCCAAGCCCCGCATCACGATCTATCCCGAAGAGGGCACGCTGAGCATAGAGTTGCCAGAACAGATGCCCGATGAGGCCAAGGCCCTGCCCGCGCCCGAAGCGAAAGCCAAGGCACCAGAGGAACTGTCCGCGCCGGAATCGTCCGAAAAGCCCAACGCCAGCGCGGCCTGAGCGGCGATCTCGGGCCTTGCCCTGCATCCGGTGCTGGCGTAGCGTCACGGCCAATTTCCGAAGGGCAGGAGGACCCGATGGCTGACAAGACACCCGATTTCGAGACGCTTCAGATTCATGCAGGCGCGCGGCCCGACCCGGCGACGGGCGCGCGGCAGGTGCCGATCTATCAGACGACATCCTATGTGTTCCGCGACGCAGATCATGCCGCAGCCCTCTTCAACCTGCAGGAAGTGGGGTATATCTATTCGCGCCTGACCAACCCCACCGTGGCCGCGCTGCAGGAACGCATGGCCGCACTCGAAGGGGGCGCAGGGGCTGTCTGCTGCTCGTCCGGGCATGGCGCGCAGATCATGGCGCTGTTCCCGCTGATGGGGCCGGGGCTGAACATCGTGTCGTCCAACCGGCTTTATGGTGGCACGGTCACGCAATTCAGCCAGACGATCAAGCGCTTCGGCTGGTCAGCAAGATTTGTCGATACCGACGATCTGGACGCGGTCGAGGCTGCGATTGACGAGAATACCCGCGCCATATTCTGTGAATCCATCGCCAATCCGGGCGGCTATATCACCGATCTCGACGCGCTGGCCGCAATCGCGGATCGCAACGGCATTCCGCTGATCGTGGATAACACCACCGCCACCCCCTATCTGTGCCGCCCCATTGAACACGGCGCGACGCTGGTCGTGCATTCGCTGACCAAATATCTGACCGGCAATGGCACTGTGACCGGCGGGGTGATCGTCGATTCGGGCACGTTCAACTGGTCGAATGGCAAATTCCCCGCCATGTCGGAACCCGAACCCGCCTATCACGGCCTGAAATTCCATGAGACCTTTGGCCCGCTGGCCTTTACCTTCAACTCCATCGCCATCGGCCTGCGCGATCTGGGCATGACGCTGAACCCGCAGGCAGCACATTACACGCTACTTGGGATCGAGACGCTCAGCCTGCGCATGGACAAGCACTGCGCCAATGCCGTCAAGGTTGCCGAATGGCTGGAGCGCGATCCCCGCGTGGCATATGTCACCTATGCGGGGCTGCCTTCATCGCCCTATCATCACCGGATGGCGCAGATCTGCCCGAAAGGGGCGTCCTCGCTTTTCACCTTCTCGCTCAAGGCCGGGTATGAGGCCTGTGTCAAGCTGATCGATTCGGTCAATCTGCTCAGCCATGTGGCCAATCTGGGCGATACGCGTTCGCTGATCATCCATTCGGCCTCGACCACGCATCGGCAACTGACCGAAGAACAGCAGATCGCCGCTGGTGCCGCCCCCGATGTGGTGCGGCTGTCCATCGGGCTGGAAAATGCCGATGACATCATCGCCGATCTGGATCAGGCCCTGACCGCGGCGGGCGCGTGACGCGGCCCGCAACATCAGGCGATTGGGCGATTTTTCGCGTCCTGAAACGGGGGTCAGGGTTTTGTGACTCCCCGTTTCTGCAAAACCTGTGCTAAAGGCAAGGCATGAAACCGAATTTCGCTCTCGGCATGACCACGGACGGCATCACGCTCTGGCAGCGGGGCCGCTCGGGGTGGTTGCGTGTCGGGGCCGTCGCCCCTGACGCCCCGGATATGGATGCGCAGATGCGCGACCTCAGCAAGGTCGCGCAGGCGCTGGCCCCTGATGGCATCACCACCAAGCTGGTCGTGCCGGATGAGCAAATCCTGTATTGCGATCTGGACGTGGACTCGCGCGACCGTACAGCGCGCGAAGCCGAGATCCGCGCCAAGCTGGCCGGGCGTACACCCTACCCGGTCGAGGAACTGGATTTCGACTGGACGATCAATGGCGCGCAGGTTCATGTGGCCGTCGTTGCGCGCGAAACCATTGTCGAGGCTGAGGATTTCGCCCAGGGCTACGGGTTCAACCCGGTCAGCGCGACCGCCGCGCCTGCCAATGGCCGCTTCAACCGCGAACCCTTTTTCGGCCCCACGCGGCTGGCCCGCAGGATCGTGGGGGACCCCGAGAAGATCGAGCGCGAGCCCGAGATTCTGCGCGAGACCGGCATCGCCGAATTGCCGGCCCCGGAAATGGCCCCCGCAGCCGCGCCCAAGGCAGCCGAGCCAGAGGCCGCCAAACCTGCTGACAAACCGGCCAGGCCCGCCAAGGCAGACACGCCCGCGCCACAGGGCAAAGCTGCGGAACCGACGCCCCCTGTCGCAGACAAGAACATAGCGGCCAAACCGGACGCGCCA
>PWWF01000173.1 GCA_003561595.1 Paracoccaceae bacterium
GCCGGGGGGTTCGTTCATCTGGCCGTAAACCAGCGCCACTTTGGATTCGTCCAGCTTGTCGAGGTTGATAACCCCCGAGTCGATCATCTCGTGATAGAGGTCATTGCCCTCACGCGTACGCTCGCCGACACCGGCGAAAACCGAGTAGCCCGAGTGCACTTTGGCGATGTTGTTGATCAGTTCCATGATGAGAACCGTCTTGCCCACACCGGCACCGCCGAAGAGGCCGATCTTGCCGCCCTTGGAATAGGGGGCCAGCAGGTCGATGACCTTGATGCCGGTTACGAGGATCTCGCTTTCGGTCGATTGCTCGGCAAAGCCCGGCGCGGGCTGGTGGATGGCGCGGCGCTCGGACGCCTCGACCGGTTTGCCTTCGTCAATCGGCTCGCCCACCACGTTCAGAATGCGGCCCAGCGTGCCGTCGCCCACCGGAATGAGGATCGGATCGCCCGTGTCGGTCACGTCCTGGCCGCGCACCAGACCTTCGGTGGCGTCCATCGCGATGGTGCGCACAGTGCTTTCGCCCAGATGCTGAGCGACTTCCAGAACCAGACGCTTGCCGTTATTGTCGGTTTCCAGCGCGTTCAGGATGGGCGGCAGCTCGCCATCGAACTGCACGTCCACGACGGCGCCGATCACCTGTGTGATTTTGCCTTTGGTTGCCATGTTCATCTCTCTCCGGGTTCTCTAGAGCGCTTCCGCGCCCGAAATGATCTCGATCAGTTCCTTGGTGATCGCGGCCTGACGCGAGCGGTTGTATTCGATGGTCAGCCGGTCGATCATGTCGCCTGCATTGCGCGTCGCATTGTCCATCGCCGACATCCGCGCGCCCTGTTCCGAGGCGGCGTTTTCCAGAAGTGCGGCAAAGATCTGCGTGGTCACCGCGCGCGGCAGCAAGTCTTCCAGAATCGCCTCTTCCGAGGGCTCGTATTCGTAAAGCTGGCTGGCCTCGGCCTCTTCGGGCACTTCGGCGGGGATGATCTGGCGCGGGGTGGGCACCTGGCTGATCACCGACTCGAAGCGGTTGTAGAAGATGGTCGCGACATCGAATTCACCGGCCTCGAACATCTCGAATACCTGTTTCGCGATGTCGGCGGCATTCTCGTAGCCCACGCGCTTCACATCGCTCAGGTCCACATGCGCGACCAGATGATCGCCCAGATCGCGGCGCAACTGTTCGCGGCCCTTCTTGCCGACAGTCAGGATCTTGACGGTCTTGCCCTCGCCCAGCAGCTTCTGCGCCTGATACCGCGCGATCTTGACGATGGACGAGTTGAAGCCACCGCATAGCCCGCGCTCTGCCGTCATCACGATCAGCAGATGCGTCTGATCGTTGCCCGTGCCCGACAGGATGCGCGGCGCAGTGGGCGAATCCTTGACCGAGGCTGCCAGACCATTGACCACATCTGCCAGCTTCTCGGCATAGGGGCGCGCGGCCTCGGCTGCGTCCTGGGCGCGGCGGAGTTTGGCCGCCGCGACCATCTGCATGGCCTTGGTGATCTTGCGTGTCGATTTGACACTGCCGATCCGGTTCTTGAGGTCCTTGAGGTTTGGCATACGCTTATCCTCTCACCGCCCTCAGGCGAAGTCTTTCGCGAATTCGTCCAATGCGGCGCGGATTTTCTCGTCCAGCTCGCCCTTCACCTTGCGGTCATTATTGGTGATGTCATCCAGCAGCGCCGAGTGACGCCCGCGCAGATGCTCCAGCAGGCCCTTTTCGAACCGGCCCACATCCTTGACGGCGATCTTGTCCAGATAGCCCTGCGTGCCCGCAAAGATGATGCAGACAATCTCGGCGTTGGTCAGGGGCGAATATTGCGCCTGCTTCATCAGTTCGGTCAGACGCGCGCCACGGTTCAGAAGCTTCTGGGTCGAGGCATCGAGATCCGAGCCGAACTGCGCAAAGGCCGCCATTTCGCGGTATTGAGCCAGTTCCAGCTTCACCGGGCCAGCAACCGATTTCATCGCGTCGGTCTGGGCCGAAGAGCCCACGCGCGACACCGAAAGGCCGGTGTTCACGGCCGGGCGGATACCCTGATAGAAGAGTTCCGTTTCAAGAAAGATCTGCCCGTCGGTGATCGAGATCACGTTGGTCGGAATAAAGGCCGACACGTCGCCGCCCTGCGTCTCGATGATCGGCAGCGCGGTCAGCGAGCCCGAGCCGAAATCCTCGTTCAGTTTCGAGGACCGCTCCAGCAGGCGCGAGTGCAGGTAGAACACGTCACCCGGATAGGCTTCGCGGCCCGGCGGGCGGCGCAGCAAGAGCGACATCTGGCGATAAGCGACGGCCTGTTTGGACAGGTCATCATAGATGATCAGCGCGTGGCGGCCATTGTCGCGGAAATGCTCGGCCATGGCGGTCGCGGCATAGGGGGCCAGGAACTGCATGGGGGCCGGGTCCGACGCGGTTGCGGCCACGACGATCGAATATTCGATGGCGCCGGTTTCTTCCAGCTTCTTCACCAGCTGTGCAACGGTCGAGCGCTTCTGCCCGATGGCGACATAGACGCAATAGAGCTTCTTGCTCTCGTCGTCGCCTGCGGCCTCATTGTAGCTTTTCTGGTTCAGGATCGTGTCGAGCGCGACAGCGGTCTTGCCGGTCTGACGGTCGCCAATGATCAGCTCGCGCTGACCACGGCCAATCGGGATCATGGCGTCGACCGATTTCAGGCCCGTGGCCATCGGCTCATGCACCGATTTCCGCGGGATGATGCCCGGCGCCTTGACGTCGGCGATGGCGCGGCCCGATGCCTTGATCTCGCCCTTGCCGTCGATGGGGTTGCCCAGCGCGTCAACCACGCGGCCCAGAAGCGCATCGCCCACCGGCACGTCCACGATGGATTTGGTGCGCTTGACCGTGTCGCCTTCCTTGATGCCCCGGTCATCGCCAAAGATCACGACACCGACATTGTCGGATTCGAGGTTGAGCGCCATGCCGCGCACGCCGCCCGGAAACTCGACCATCTCGCCGGCCTGCACATTGTCCAGACCATGGACGCGGGAAATCCCGTCGCCGACCGAGAGCACGCGGCCCACTTCGCTGACTTCGACATCCTGTCCGAAGTTCTTGATCTGCTCTTTGAGGATCGCAGAAATCTCAGCAGCTTGGATACCCATTTATCCGACCTCTTTCATGCTGTTCTTGAGGGCCGCGAGCTGCGCACGGATCGAACTGTCGATCATGTGCGAGCCCACCTTGATGACAAGACCGCCGATGAGGGTTTCATCAACGGTCGTCTTGAGATTGATCTTCTTGCCGACACGTGCCTTCAGCACATCGGTGATCTCGGTTTCCTGCGCTTTGGTCAGCGGCTGGGCAGAGGTCACTTCGGCCTCGACCTCGCCCTTTTCCTTCGCGATCAGGCTGCGCAGCGCGCGCAGGACCTGCGGCAGGGCAAAGAGGCGCCGCTTCTGCGCCATCAGGCCAAGCGCGCCCTTGACGGTCTGGGACAGACCCATCTTGGCGCCAACAGCGGTAATCGCGGCGCTGACCTGATCGCGGGTATAGACAGGCGATGTGATCAGGTTGCGCAGATCGGCACTGTCGGCAAGCGCCCCGTCAAGCGCCGCGATATCGGCTTCAAGCGGCTTGAGCGAATTGGTTTCCTTGGCCAGTTCAAAAATGGCCGTGGCATAGCGCATTGCAATGCCCGAAGAGATCGAAGCTGGTTCGGACACGTCCACCCTTCCATCTGAGTTGCACAGGACCACGCGCCAGCCTTGTGCCATGAATGCGTCTGACGGCGCGGCATGGGAAATCGGCGCGGGTTTAGCAGAGGGTTCATGATGCTGCAACCGCCAAGGACGCAGGCAGATGAGAAAGCTGCCGGTTTTCGTGCTGCACTGCAGCAATCGCGGCAGAAGGGACACTATCGCGTGCCTTCAGGTGCGTTGCGCGGGTTGCTCAGCAGCCCTGAGGTGCAACCGATTCTCTGCGCGTATTTACCCGTCCTGGCGTCTGTCACGCCGCTGTGCGCGCCAGGCGGGGCGGACGGTCGGGCTGGGCACCGGGTTGAGGATGCGCAGCGGCTTGCCCTCACGCTCGGCCAGCCCGGACGGGCGCGGCGTGTCGGGAATGCGCGTCGCCTCGACAAGCAGCACACCCCCCGCATGGCGGCGCGACAGGCGCTGGCCCATCCCTTCCAGCATCATGGCCCATCGCAGCCAGCTCTTGCGGTCGCGCGGCGGAAAGAACAGCGCCGCCGAATGGTTGTCCACCTGAAAGCCATGTTCGCTGCACAGGGTTTGCGCCTGACCCAGCGAATAGGGGCGGCCCAGCGAAAACGGCGTTCCATCCCTGCGCGCCCACAGGCCGGACCGGTTCGGCAGCACCAGCACCGCCTTGCCCCCGATCTTCAGCACGCGCGCGGCCTCTTCCATCAGGGCGGCGGGGCGTTCCGATGTCTCGACCCCGTGCAGCATGACCAGCCGGTCCACGCTGTCAGTCGCCAGCGGCCAGTTGGTTTCATCCACCAGAACGGAGTGATTGGCCATCTCGGCGGGCCAGTGCATCACCCCCTGCGGCCCCGGCATCAGCGTGATCACGCGTGCGGCCTCGCTCAGGCAGGGGCGCAGAAGGGGCGCTGCAAAGCCAAAGCCCGCCACCGACAGGCCCTTGACCGACGGCCAGCAGGTCATCAGCCGGTCACGCATTGCTTTCTGCGCCGCGCGGCCCAGCGTGGTCGTGTAGTAGAAATCGCGCAATTCGCAGACGTCGTTGTACATCGTGTCCCTGCCTGGCGTCCTGCCTGTGCCTGCGGGCCACCCCGCCCGTGCCCATTGCGTTACGGTCCGTCATGGCCCAGAGTGATGAAAATGTAACGCAATGCAAGGAAAACGCCATGCCCCTCGAGATGCGGGTCATCCCATGTCTGCGCGACAATTACGCCTATCTGCTGCGCGACCCCGAAAGCGGGCGTGTTGCTGTGGTCGATGTGCCCGAGGCCGAGCCCGTGCGCCGCGCGCTGGATGCCGAGGGCTGGGTGCTGACCGATATCCTGATCACGCATCACCATGACGACCATATCGCCGGCGTGACCGACCTGCGCGCGCAAACCGGCGCGCAGGTCTGGGGGGCGGCGCAGGATGCCGCGCGGCTGCCGCTGCTGGATCATGCGCTCTCGCCGGGCGATTCGGTCAGCTTGGGCACGCAGGCGGGCGAGGTGATCGATGTGCCGGGCCACACGGTCGGCCATATCGCGTTTCACTTTCCCGACAGCCAGCTTGCCTTTACCGCTGACAGCCTGATGGCGCTGGGCTGCGGGCGGTTGTTCGAGGGCACGCCAGAGCAGATGTGGGCCAGCCTGCAGACCCTGATGCGCCTGCCTGACGAGACGCGTATCTGCTCCGGCCATGATTACAGCAAATCGAACGGGGCCTTTGCCACCCATGTCGATCCCGACAATTCCGCGCTGCAGGCGCGCCTTGCGCAACTGGACAAGGATCGCGGCACCGGCGCGCCCATGGCGGTCGCAACGCTGGCGCAGGAGAAGGCGACCAACCCTTTTCTTCGCGCCGGTCAAGACTATCTAAAGGACCATCATGGTATGAAAGGGGCGACCGATCTGGCCATGTTCACGCATCTGCGCAGCCTCAAGGACACGTTCTGACAGGTCATCGGATGGGCAGACTTCGACTTTCCTTGCCAGAACCCCGGCATTCCGGCAGAGTTGAAGAAAAATATCTTGAAGAGCGGTGAATAAAACCGAAGTTTAAGATCATGAGGCGACACTGACCTTCGGCCACTGGCCCACGGGTCACCAATCACAGGAGCGTCCGACGTGCCAAGTTTCTCTTCAACCCTGGAGCAATCCATTCACGGTGCCCTGGCGCTTGCCAACGCCCGTCGGCACGAATTCGCAACACTCGAGCATTTGCTGCTATCGTTGCTGGACGAACCCGACGCAAGCCGCGTGATGCTGGCCTGCAATGTCGATCTGGATGCCCTGCGCAAGACCTTGCAGGATTTCGTCGATGACGAACTGGCATCGCTGACCACCGATATCGAAGGGTCAGAGGCCGTGCCGACCGCCGCCTTTCAGCGCGTGATCCAGCGCGCGGCGATCCATGTCCAGAGTTCCGGCCGCAATGAGGTGACCGGCGCCAATGTGCTGGTCGCCATCTTTGCCGAGCGCGAATCGAATGCGGCCTATTTCCTGCAGGAACAGGACATGACGCGCTATGATGCAGTGAATTTCATCGCGCATGGGGTGGCCAAGAATTCGCAATATTCCGAAAGTCGGCCAGTTTCCGGCGCGGAAGAGGAAGAGGCCGAAGCGCCCAGATCAGAGGAAAAGGCCAAGGAAACCGCGCTGGGCAAATATTGCGTCGATCTGAACGCCAAGGCCCGCAAGGGCGAGGTCGATCCCCTGATCGGGCGCGCCTCGGAAGTGGAGCGTTGCATTCAGGTCCTGTGCCGCCGCCGCAAGAACAACCCGCTTCTGGTGGGCGATCCCGGCGTGGGCAAGACTGCCATCGCCGAGGGGTTGGCCAAGAAGATCGTCGAAGGGGATACCCCCGAGATCCTGTCGCAATCCACGATCTATTCGCTGGATATGGGCGCGCTTCTGGCCGGGACGCGCTACCGCGGTGATTTCGAGGAACGCCTGAAATCCGTCGTGCAAGAGCTTGAGGACCACCCCGATTCCGTGCTGTTCATCGATGAAATCCATACGGTTATCGGTGCGGGTGCCACATCCGGCGGGGCGATGGATGCCTCCAATCTGCTGAAACCCGCGCTTCAGGGCGGCAAGCTGCGCTGCATGGGCTCGACCACCTTCAAGGAATTCCGCCAGCACTTCGAGAAGGATCGCGCGCTGTCGCGGCGGTTCCAGAAAATCGATGTGGTGGAACCCACGGTCGAGGATACCGTCAAGATCCTGACCGGGCTGAAGCCGTATTTCGAGGAACACCACGAAATCCGCTACACCAATGATGCGGTCAAGGCGGCGGTCGAACTGTCGGCGCGCTATATCAATGACCGCAAACTGCCCGACAAGGCCATCGACGTGATTGATGAGGCCGGCGCCGCACAACATCTGCTGCCCGAATCGAAGCGGCGCAAGACCATCAGCCCGAAAGAGATCGAGGCCGTGGTCGCCAAGATCGCCCGCATCCCGCCGAAAAGCGTGTCCAAGGACGATTCGGAAATGCTGCGCGATCTGGAATCGACCCTCAAGCGGGTGGTGTTTGGCCAGAATTCCGCGATCGAGGCGCTGTCCTCGGCGATCAAGCTGGCACGCGCCGGCCTGCGCGAGCCTGAAAAGCCCATTGGCAACTACCTGTTCGCCGGGCCGACCGGTGTGGGCAAGACCGAGGTTGCCAAGCAACTGGCCGACACGATGGGGGTGGAGTTGCTGCGGTTCGACATGTCTGAATACATGGAGAAACATGCCGTCAGCCGCCTGATCGGCGCGCCTCCGGGCTATGTGGGCTTCGATCAGGGTGGCCTGCTGACCGATGGGGTGGACCAGCACCCGCATTGCGTGCTGCTGCTCGATGAGATCGAAAAGGCGCATCCGGATGTCTATAACATCCTGCTGCAGGTCATGGATCATGGCCAGCTGACCGATCACAATGGCCGCACGGTCAATTTCCGCAATGTCATCCTGATCATGACCTCGAATGCGGGCGCGACAGAACAGGCCAAGGCGGCCATCGGCTTTGGCCGCGACCGGCGCGAGGGCGAGGATACCGCCGCGATCGAACGGACCTTCACGCCCGAATTCCGCAACCGCCTGGATGCGGTCATCAGCTTCTCGCCACTGCCGAAATCGGTCATCTCGCGTGTGGTCGAAAAGTTCGTTTTGCAGCTTGAAGCGCAGCTCATGGATCGCAACGTGACCATAGAGCTGAGTCAAGAGGCCGCCGACTGGCTGGGCGAGCGCGGCTATGATGACAAGATGGGCGCGCGCCCTCTGGCCCGCGTCATTCAGGAAAACATCAAGAAACCGCTGGCCGAGGAATTGCTGTTCGGCAAGCTGTCCAAGGGCGGGGTCGTGCGCGTGCATGTGCGCGATGACGCGCTGGTTTTCGATATCGAAGGGCCCGACGCCAAGCGCATCTCGGGCAACAAGCCCCCGCTGCTGACCGCCGACTGACCCGGCAGCACAGCAGTCCGACCTGTCACGCGGCGCCCATGACCCCCGTCAGGGCGCCGCGTTTCGTTTTGCCAAGGGCATGAAGCCATGCTGATCCCCATTCGCGACCACAACCCCTCGACCCGGCGTCCCTATGTGACCTATGCGCTGCTGGCCGCGAATGTGATCATTTTCGCGCTCTATTCCCCCCTGTTTTCAGATGATTACGCGCTGATGCGCTTTTTCCAGCAATGGGGGATGCTGCCGGCCCGGCTGAGTTATGGCGAAGGGCATGTCACGCTGCTGACGCATCAGTTCCTGCATGGCGATCTGATCCATCTGGGCTCCAACATGCTGTTTCTGTGGATTTTCGGCAATAATGTCGAGGATGTCTGGGGTCATCGGAAATTCCTGGGCTTCTATCTGTTATGCGGTCTGGCCGCCGCCGCGCTGCAATACGCGACAGAGCCTGCCTCCATGATCCCGATGGTGGGCGCGTCGGGCGCGATTGCGGGTGTGCTGGGTGGCTACTTGCTGCTCTATCCGCGGGCGCGGGTCGATATGTTCCTGTTCCTGATCGTGATTTTCCGCATCATCCCGATCCCGGCCTGGCTGGTGCTGGGGGGCTGGTTCGTGCTGCAGGTTCTGGGCGGGCTGAGCGTGCCTGCGGGCGAGGCGGGCGTGGCCTATTGGGCGCATGCGGGTGGGTTTGTGGCAGGCGTGCTGCTGTGCTGGCCTGTCTGGCAGCGGCTGGGCGGGCGGGCCTATTGGGCCATGCATGACGGCCACCCACCCAACCCCGAGGCGAAATATGAGTTCACCCGCTCGCGCGTGCCAAAAGTGCAGCGCAAGCGCCGCTTTCAACCCAGCCCCTGGCGACGCTGAGGGGCTGGACGCCCCGTGCCCTGCGGGGCATGACGGGTCATGGAACTCTGGATCATCCTCTCGATCACCGCTGCCGCGTTTCAGACACTGCGCTTCATGCTGCAGAAACACCTCAGCATGGGCGCGCTCAGCGCGGGCGGCGCAACGCTCGCGCGGTTCTTCTACGCCGTGCCCTTTGTCGTGCCGCTGGCACTGGGGGCGAACTGGCTGGCGGGCAGTGGCTGGCCCGCGCTGACACCCATGTTCTGGGTCTATGCCGTGATCGGAGGGCTGTTGCAGATCATGGCGACATGGTTCGTCGTGGCGCTGTTTTCCGAACGGAATTTCGCAGTCGGGATCACCTTCAAGAAAACCGAAGTGGTGCAGACCGCGATTGTGGGTTTCGTCATTCTGGGGGACCGCATTTCGGCGCCGGGCATGGCGGCGATCGTGCTGGGGCTGGTGGGGGTGCTGGTGCTGTCGGATGCGCCGGGGCTGGCGGGGCGCTGGTGGCAGCGGCTGGGCAGCCGGGCGACTGTGCTGGGCGTCGCATCGGGCGCGTGTTTCGCGATCTCCGCTGTCGGCTATCGCGGTGCCACGCTGGAGGTCGCGAGCGATGACGCAGTGCTGCGTGCGCTGGTGACGCTGTGTGTCGTGACCGTCATGCAGACAGCCGCGCTGTCGCTGTGGCTGCACTGGCGCGAACCGTTGGAGTTGTCGCGCGTGCTGGCCGCGCGGCGGCAGGCGGTCTGGATGGGGCTGGTCGGCATGGCGGGCAGTCTGTGCTGGTTCACGGCCTTTACGCTTCAGAACGCCGCACTGGTCTTTGCGGTCGGGCAGGTCGAGGTGATCTTTTCCATCCTCGCTGCCGTGCTGGTCTTTGGCGAAAGGATCACCGCGCGCGAAGGGGTCGGAATCGGGCTGATCACCCTGTCGGTAATCGCGATCGTGATGTTTCGCTAGCTCGGGCCGCCAAGCACCCTCAGCCCAAAGGCACCACGCAGTCGCAGATGCGCAGCCGCACGCGGCTGCCGACCTCGAATGTTGCGCCCGCGCCAGAGATCACTTGCATGCAGCGCTCGCCTTCCTGCACCCAGTAAAGCTGATCATGCCCACGAAATTCACGCCCCACGACCGAGGCCGGACCGTCCGGGTCCGGTTCCAGCATGATCTGTTCGGGGCGCACCGACAGCGCCACCGCCCCATTCGCCGCGCGCGACAGGGGCAGGCTGCCGAATTCGGTCAGCGCCACCATGCCCGACGCCGTGCCGCGCAGGATGTTCGAGCGCCCCATGAAAGACGCGACAAACGCCGATACCGGATTGCGATAGATCTCATCAGGGGATCCGATCTGCACCACGCGCCCCTTTTCCATGACAGCAATGCGGTCGGCGACGGCCATCGCCTCTTCCTGATCATGGGTGACAAGGATCCCGGCAGAACCCGCCTCGCGCAGCAGGCGGCGCACTTCCTGCCGGGTTTCGACCCGCATGGCGGCGTCAAGGTTCGAGAAGGGCTCATCCATCAGCACCAGCGGCGGCGCGCCTGCGAGGGTGCGTGCCAGTGCCACACGTTGCTGTTGCCCGCCCGATAGCTCATGTGGTTTGCGCCCCTCCAGCCCCGACAGACCAACCAGGGCAAGCATGTCATGCGCGCGGGCATCCGCGTCGGAGCGGCTGAGCTTGCGCAAGCCGAATTTGACATTGTCCAGCACGCGCAGATGCGGAAACAGCGCGTAATCCTGGAACACGAACCCGATGCCGCGCGCCTCGGGCGGCAGGTGCGTGATGTCGCGCCCGCGCAGCAGGATGCGCCCCTCATCCGGTGTCTCGAACCCGCCGATCATGCGCAACGTCGTGGTCTTTCCGCATCCAGAGGGGCCCAGCAGCGCCAGCATCTCGCCTTCGCACAGATCAAAGCTGACCCGTTCGACCGCCGGTGCGTCCCCTTCGCGAAATACCCGGCGCAGGCGCTGAACATCCAGCAGCGTTTCGGCCCGCTTGGGGCGAAACCCCAGCGGCGTGGCTTCGGCGGGCATCTTGAAAGTCAGGGTCTTGGCGGCTTCGTTCATGCTGTGATCCGAGTGTTTCCGTCGGTATCTCTTTTCATGACGCAAAACGACGCGCACGGAAAGAGCCGAAAGGCGAGGGCCCGTCTGTGGCAGAGCGCTGCCCCCGTCTGCACACATGTAGGTAGGTACGAGATCATAAGTCGCAATACATCCCACCGCCTGATGGGGGCGGCGATTGCACAAAGCCTTTGGGCGACAGGGATTGCCCATCGCCCCCGCTGTCGCGCATACTGCGCGCAAGACTTGCTGCAAAGGCCCTTGATGACACATCCCCGCAACCCCGGCGCGCCGCTTGATGTCGCGCTTTTCGCGCCTGTGAACCGCCCCGCGACCGAACGCCGCGCGGCATCAATGGTGGCGCGCCGCTCGATCAAGGGTGCGCATCAGGCGGCCTGGCTGCTGAATGCCATCGCCTGCATGGACCTGACGACGCTTGCGGGCGATGACACGCCCGACCGTGTGCGCCGCCTGTGTGCGAAAGCCCGCCGCCCGCTGACGGATGAAATCGTGACCGGGCTGGGGTTGGACGCGATGCCGCAGGTGGGCGCGGTCTGCGTCTATCCCACCATGGTCGCATCCGCCGTCGCCGCGCTGGAGGGCTCAGGCATCCCCGTCGCCTCGGTCGCGACGGGGTTTCCGGCGGGGCTGATGCCGCTGGATCTGCGGCTGGCCGAAATCCGCTATGCGGTGGATCAGGGCGCGCAGGAAATCGATATCGTCATCACGCGCGCGCATGTGCTGGGGGCTGACTGGACCGCGCTTCATGATGAAATCGCCGCCATGCGCGAGGCCTGCGGTGACGCGCATCTCAAGGCGATCCTGGCCACGGGCGATCTGCAAACCCTGCACAATGTGCAGGCGGCGTCCATCGTTGCAATGCAGGCGGGGGCGGATTTCATAAAAACCTCGACCGGCAAGGAAGGGGTGAACGCGACCTTGCCCGTCGGCCTGACCATGTGCCGCGCCATCCGCGCCTATCGTGCGGCGACGGGCCATATCGTGGGGTTCAAACCCGCAGGCGGGATGAAGACGGCCAAGGATGCGCTGAACTGGCAGGTGCTGATGCGCGAGGAACTGGGCCGCGACTGGCTGCGCCCGGATCTGTTCCGCCTTGGCGCGTCTTCCATGCTGGCCGATATCGAGCGGCAGCTGTCCCATCATGTGACCGGGCGCTATGCCGCCCATCACCGCCACGCGCTCGCCTGAAGGAGCCTGCATGACCGCCATCACGGAGATTATGGACACCATGGCATATGGCCCCGCCCCCGAGAGCGAGACATTGGCCCGCGACTGGCTGGCGCAGGGGCCGTTCGGGCATTTCATCGGCGGCAGCTTCGGCGCGCCGGGTGAGCTGTTTGAAACGCGCAACCCCGCCCGCGACGAGGTTCTGGCGCAGGTCAGTCAGGGCAGCGCAGCGGATGTGGATGCCGCTGTCACGGCCGCCCGCGATGCGCTGCCGGGCTGGCAGGCGCTGTCCGGGCATCAGCGCGCGCGCTACCTCTATGCCATTGCGCGCCAGATCCAGAAGCGCGAGCGGCTGTTCGCGGTGCTCGAAGCCCTCGACAATGGCAAACCGTTGCGAGAGGCGCGCGATGGCGACATCCCCTTGGCCGTGCGGCATTTCTATCACCATGCAGGCTGGGCCGAACTGGTGCAGGCCGAGTTTCCGGGTCACGCGCCGCATGGCGTCTGCGGGCAGATCATCCCGTGGAACTTTCCGCTGCTGATGCTGGCCTGGAAAATCGCGCCCGCATTGGCGGCAGGCAACACGGTCGTCCTGAAACCGGCGGAATACACGCCGCTGACAGCACTTCTTTTTGCGCAGATCTGCATCGAGGCCGGGCTGCCCGCAGGTGTCGTCAATATCGTCACCGGGGATGGGGCCACGGGCGCCGCGCTGGTCGCGCATCAAGGCGTGGACAAGATCGCCTTTACCGGCTCGACCGAGGTGGGGCGCGAGATCCGGCGCGCGACCGCTGGAACGGGCCGGGCGCTGACGCTGGAACTGGGCGGCAAATCCCCCTTCATCGTCTTTGCCGATGCCGATCTGGATGCGGCGGTCGAGGGCGTGGTGGATGCCGTCTGGTTCAACCAGGGCGAAGTCTGCTGCGCGGGCACCCGCATTCTGGTGGCCGAGGCTGTGGCTGCAGAGTTCGAGGCGCGGCTGATCGCGCGCATGGACACCCTGCGCGTGGGTGAGCCGCTGGACAAATCCACCGATATCGGCGCCATCGTCCACCCGCGCCAGCACGCCCGGATCCGCGATCTGCTGGCGCAGGGCGTGGCCGCCGGGGGCGTGCTGCATCAGGGCCACGCGCCCGAGGGGTGCTTTTGCCCGCCCGCGCTGATGGTCGGCGTCTCGCCCGCCAACCCCTGTGCCACGGAAGAGATCTTTGGCCCCGTTGCCGTGATGATGCCCTTTCGCACCCCGGATGAGGCGGTGGAGCTGGCCAATAAAACCCGCTACGGGCTGGCGGCCTCGATCTGGTCAGAGAACCTGACGCAGGCCATGGATATCGCCGCGCGGGTCCGGGCGGGGGGGGTTTGGGTCAATGCGACCAACCTGTTCGACGCCAACGCCCCTTTCGGCGGCATGCGTGAGAGTGGTTTCGGGCGCGAAGGCGCGCGCGAGGGGATTGCCGCCTATCTGCGCCCCGGCGCCGCACCCGCGCCCGCTCGTGCGCCCGAGCTGATCAGCCCGCTGCCGCAGACGGCCCATCGCGACGGGATCGACCGCACGCATAAACTCTACATAGGCGGGGGGCAGAAACGCGCGGATTCGGGGCAAAGCTATTCAATTTCCAACAATGGCGTGCTCTCGGGCCATGCGCCCCTTGGCAACCGCAAGGATATCCGCAACGCGGTCGAGGCCGCGCATAAAGCGCAGGCCTGGGGTGCGCTGAGTGGCCACGCCCGCGCGCAGGTGCTCTATTTCCTGGCCGAAAATCTCGAGGCGCGGCGTGACAGCCTGCAAAGCCATGCCCCCACGCCCGAGATCGACGCCGCCATCGCCTGTGCCTTTCACTACGCCGCCTGGGCCGATAAGTTCGACGCCCGCGTGCATGACACGGTCACCGGCCATATCACGCTTGCGATGAAGGAACCCTTTGGCGTCATGGGCCTGATCTGCAGTGAGGAGGCTCCGCTCGCGGGGTTTCTTGGCCTTGTCCTGCCCGCCATCGCGTTGGGCAACCGGGTGGTCGCACTGCCGTCGCAGGGCAACCCGCTGGCGGCGCTGGAGCTGACGCAGGTCTTTGCCTGCTCGGACATTCCCGGCGGCGTGATCAACACGGTCAGCGGGCCGCTGGACGCGCTGGCCACCACGCTGGCCGCGCATGAGGATGTGGCCGCGCTGTGGTGCGCGCAGCCCGCGCTGACCGAACCGGTCGAACGCGAAAGCGCAGGCAATCTGAAACCCGTCTGGCAGGTGCCCGACGCGCAGGCCATGGGCAAGCAGTTCCTGCACAACGCCACCCAGATCAAGACGATCTGGGTGCCCTATGGCGCCTGAGCCCGCTCAGCCCCGCGACTGGCGCAGCGCTTTGACCAAGGGGTCGAACACGGCCGTATTGGCCGCCACGACCTCGCCGCGCTCCAGCACCGATTCGCCCTCGCGGATCGGGCCGACAAAGCCGCCCGCCTCGCGCACCAGCAGCAGGCCGGCGGCGATGTCCCAGGCGTTCAGCTCACGCTCCCAATACCCGTCATAGCGCCCCGCCGCGACATAGGCGAGGTCCAGCGCCGCCGCCCCCCAGCGCCGCACCCCGGCGCAGGCGGGCATCAGATGCGCGAGGTCCTGCAAGGTGGCGGGCAATGTCTTTTTCGACGCAAAGGGCACGCCGGTCGCAAAGATGCACTCGATCATCCGGTCGCGGTTCGACACGCGCATGCGGCGGTCATTCATGAACGCACCCTTGCCCTTTTCGGCCACGAACAGCTCGTCCTTGGCCGGGTCGAACACGACTGCCGCGACAATCTCGCCCTTGAATTCCAGCGCGATGGAGATGGCCCAATGCGGCAAACCGTGCAGGAAATTGGTGGTCCCGTCCAGCGGGTCCACGATCCAGCGGCGGGTGGGGTCCTTGCCCTCGACCGGGTCCGATTCCTCGCCGCCCCAGCCGTAATTGGGGCGCGCCTCGGTCAGCATGTCGCGGATGATCTTTTCGGACGCGATATCGGCCCGGCTGACGAAATCCCCCGCCGCCTTGCTGGAGACCTGCAGGTTCTCGACCTCGCGGAAATCCTTGACCAGCGCGCGGCCCGCCTTGCGCGCGGCGTTGATCATGATGGTGAGGTTGGCACTGCCTTGCATCGCTCTCGCTCCTGTCGCGGTGGTGGGGCGGGCTATACGC
>PWWF01000076.1 GCA_003561595.1 Paracoccaceae bacterium
TCTGATCGGCCATCGAGGTCAGGTAGACATCCGCCCGCCCGTTGCCGGTGATGTCGCGGCTGGCGATGCCCATGCCCCAGAGCATCAGTTCGGGCCAGCCATCCTCGGGGCCGAGATAGCGTTCTTCGGCAATGTCCCACATCTGTTCATGCCCGCCCCGCACATAGTAGTGGCGGTCATTCGACAGCCGCAGCGTCATGCGGTCGCGCGCGTCGGGTGCGGCCAGCGCCGAGAGCGGGCAGTAGCCGGGGCCGAGGGGTTCGCTGCGCCAGCCCGCGCCCTCGGGGCGCAGAAGCTGGTTGTCGTCGCAGGCGCGGAATGGCCCGGTGGGGTCATCGCGGTCGACATAGTTGCCGACGAACAGTGTCGGGCGCGCCGCCCCCGGCGTCCACCAGGCGGTGAAGGCCGTGGACCAGCCATTGCCCGGATCGATCCCCATTGCCTCGGTTGCATCCTCGAAGGCGCAGTCGCCCAGGCCCCGCAGCACGACATTCGGCCCCGCGCGCAGCACGAAGAGGTCGATCACCCCGTCATTGTCCAGATCGATCGGATAGGCCCCGATCACGCCGTGCAGGTCAATCTCCTGCGAAGTGAACTCCATCCCGCCTTCGTTGCGCAGCAGGCGCGACGGCCCCTCGCCACCGGCAAGGAACAGGTCGGGCAGGCCATTATCGCTGCAATCTAAGGCCGCGACGCCGCCGCCGACGAAATGCTCCCAGCCACCCGCATAGACATGCGCCGGAATACGGTCGGTGAGGTCGGTGAAGCGCGGTGCCTCGGCCAGCGCCGGACCCGCCGCAAGTGCGAGCGCGAGAAGGGCCCTCATGCGCTCAACGGCGGGCGGCCCGTCTGCGCGCCCAGCAACTCTCCCGTCAACTGCCCCAGCGCCAGCGCCACGGCGCCCCGCGCCCAGACCAGATCGCCCCAGACGTGGATCTCGACCCGCGAGGGTGCGCGGGCACCGTTCAGCGTCAGGGCCTGCATCTCGGCCAGCACCTCGCGCGCATAGAGATAGTCGAACTGCATCCGCCCGCCCGAAAGGATGATCACCTCGGGGTCGAAGATCTGCGCCACATTCGACAGGCCCAGCGCCAGATAGCGCCCGGCACGGCGGAAGATCGACAGCGCCGCCTCATTGCCGCGCCGCGCTTCGGCGAACAGGTCCTCGAGCAGCGCGAGCGGGCTTTCGGCGAAACTCGCATGCTGGTCGAGCGCGGTCGCGGCCTCGCGTGCAAGGGCATAGTCGGCGACATAGGCTTCCAGGCAGCCGCGCTTGCCGCAGCGACACAGCGCCCCGTCAAGCTGCACCTTGGTGTGGCCAAGCTCCATCCCCAGCCCCCGCGCGCCGCGATACAGCTGGTTGAACAGCACCAGCCCCATCCCCACGCCATGCTCGATGGTGACTACGGCGAAATCCGACGTGCCGCGCCCACTGCCGAACCAAAGCTCGGCGAGGGTCAGCAGGTTGGCATCGTTGTCGATGTGGACGGGCAGGCCCAGCGCGGCCTCGAACTGTGCGCGGAGCCCGTGGCCGGGTGTGTTGAGCATGGGCGACCAGGGCACATCGCCACTAACATGGTCAACCATCCCGGCCATGCCCAGACCGATGCAGCTTATCTGCGCGCGGCTCATGCCCAGCTGCGCAAGAAACTGGTCGATCAGGGCGCGGGCCTCGGCGACGAGCATCGGCGCGCTCTTGCGCATCGGACGGGCGGGCAGGGCCAGATCGGCGATGTGCCGCCCGGCAAAGTCGCTCAAGACCGCCGTGTGTTTCAGATCGCCGAGCTTTATGCCGATGACATGATGCGCCTCGGCCGCGACCTGCAGCGCCACGGGTGGGCGACCGCGCCCGCTGCGCGGGCTGTCGCCCTCGGTGGGTTCGGCGGCGTCGGTTTCGCGCAGGAAGCCCTCGGCGATCAGTTCGGCGGTGACGGCGCTGACCGAGGCGCCGCTGACGCCCAGCGCGCGGCCCATCTCGGCGCGGGTGGTGCTGCCCTGGGCGCGGACACGCTCGAACAGCACCCGACGCAGCGGCCGCGGCAGGCTTCCGGCGGGGCTGCCACCTTCAGCCAGCAGCGGGCCGCAGCCCTGCGCCCCTGCGTCGAGCAGGGCGGCAGGCTTCGAACCTTCGGGCGCTGTCATCCTGGCCTCCCCTCCAAGACTAAATTAACACGCCGAAGAATATAAGCCTAGATGCGGACAGTTGCGCAAGGCATTCCGCGCCTCACAGCAGATATTCCCGAAATTTGGGCGCGATGCTGCTATTTTAAATTTGACAGGTAAAGAATTTCTGGCATCATTTTTGGGTCGGGACCGGCAAGAGTCGGCCCGGATATGTTCAGGGAGGACTACATGAACAGAATTCTGACCGCAGCGATTGCTGCGACTGTCGGCTTTGGCTCTGGCGCCTGGGCCGATTCGCTGACCATCGGGGTAAGCTGGTCGAACTTTCAGGAGGAGCGCTGGCAAACGGACGAGGCCGCGATCCGCGCTGCCCTCGATGACGCGGGTGCGGCCTATGTCTCGGCCGATGCGCAATCCTCTTCGTCCAAGCAGCTTTCCGATATCGAAAGCCTGATCGCGCAGGGCGTCGATGCGCTGATCGTTCTGGCACAGGATGCCGCCGCCATCGGCCCGGCGGTCGAGGCGGCCGCGGACGAAGGCATTCCCGTCATCGCCTATGACCGGTTGATCGAGGATGACCGCGCCTTCTACCTGACCTTCGACAATGTCGAGGTGGGGCGCATGCAGGCCCGCGCCGTGCTCGAACAGCAGCCTTCCGGCAACTATGTCATGATCAAGGGCTCGCCCACCGACCCCAATGCGGATTTCCTGCGCGGCGGTCAGCAGGAAGTGCTTCAGGACGCGATTGACGCGGGCGACATCACCATCGTGGGCGAGGCCTATACCGATGGCTGGCTGCCCGCCAATGCCCAGCGCAACATGGAGCAGATCCTGACCGCGCAGGACAACATGGTCGATGCGGTCGTGGCGTCGAATGACGGCACCGCAGGCGGCGTTGTCGCGGCGCTGACCGCGCAGGGCATGGATGGCATCCCGGTCTCGGGGCAGGATGGCGACCATGCCGCGCTGAACCGCATCGCGCTGGGCACGCAGACCGTGTCGGTCTGGAAGGACGCGCGCGATCTGGGCCGCGCGGCGGGCGAGATTGCCGTGCAACTCGCAGGTGGCACCGCGATGATGGACATCGAGGGGTCCGAGATGTGGACCTCGCCGGGTGGCACCGAAATGGTGTCGATGTTCCTCGAGCCGGTGCCGATCACCGCGGACAACCTGTCGCTGGTGGTCGATGCGGGCTGGATCAGCCAGGAAGCGCTCTGCCAGGGCGTGAGCGGCGGCCCGGCGCCTTGCGACTGATCGCAGGCATCTGACAGCGGGGCGTGCGGCATGCTGCCGCCGCCCCATCCCTGCGTGATGACAGGACAAGCCCCGAGGACAGGCTGATGAGCACCACCGACACCGAAAAGGACGCCGGGACCAGGGCCCGGCGACGCGCGCGGCTGACCGACACGCTGGAAATCGACACGCGGCTTCTGGGGATGATCGGCGCCTTTGTCGCCGTGCTGGTCGTGTTCAACATCCTGACAGACGGGCGCTTCCTGACCCCGCGCAACATCTTCAACCTGACAATCCAGACCGTCAGCGTGGCGATCATGGCCACGGGCATGGTCTTCGTCATCGTCACCCGGCATATCGACCTGTCCGTGGGCGCGCTGCTGGCCACCTGCTCGGCCGTCATGGCGATGATGCAGACCGCCTGGCTGCCGCAATACCTGGGCCTGCCGCTGGGCCATCCGATGATCCCCTGGCTGGCCATCCTCGCAGGCATCATCGCCGGCGGACTGATCGGGGCGTTTCAGGGCTGGCTGACGGGCTACATGATGATCCCGGCCTTCATCGTCACGTTGGGCGGGCTGCTGGTCTGGCGCAACACCGGCTGGTATCTGACCACCGGCCAGACCATCGGACCGCTGGACCCGACCTTCCAGATGTTCGGCGGCATCAATGGCACGCTGGGCGCGTTCTGGTCCTGGGTGGTCGGCATTGCCGGTACGCTGGCCGCGCTGGCCGTGCTGTGGAATTCGCGGCGCGACAAGCAGCGGCACGGGTTCATGGTCAAACCGATCTGGGCCGAGGTCGCGCTGGGCGCGATCATCGCGGTCGCGATCCTCGGCTTCATCGCGATCCTGAACGCCTATCAGGTGCCCGAGGGCCGCCTGCGCCGTGAATTCGAGGCGCGCGGCGAGGTCATGCCCGAAGGCTACACCGAGGCCTACGGTCTGCCCATATCGGTCCTGTTGCTGATCGTCGTTGCCGTGGTGATGACCGTCATCGCACGCAAGACACGGCTGGGGCGCTACATCTTTGCCACGGGCGGCAACCCGCAGGCAGCCGAGCTTTCCGGCATCAATACGCGGCTGCTGACGGTCAAGGTGTTCACCATCATGGGCGTGCTCTGCGCGATCTCGGCCTTGGTGGCGTCAGCCCGGCTGACCAACCATTCGAACGATATCGGCACGCTGGACGAGTTGCGCGTCATCGCTGCCGCCGTCATCGGGGGCACTGCGTTGGCCGGGGGGATCGGCACGATCTATGGCGCGATCCTCGGCGCGCTGATCATGCAGTCGCTGCAGTCGGGGATGGCGATGGTCGGGGTCGATGCGCCCTTGCAGAATATCGTCGTGGGCTCGGTTCTGGTGCTCGCCGTGCTGATCGACATCATCTACCGCCACCGCACAGGGAAGGGATAGCGCCATGACGCCACTCGTGGAAATGCGCAACATCTCGATCGCCTTCGGCGGTGTGCAGGCGGTCGATGACGTGTCGATCGACCTCCATGCGGGCGAGGTGGTGGGGCTTCTGGGCCATAACGGGGCCGGAAAATCGACGCTGATCAAGATCCTTTCCGGCGCCTACAAGGCCGATAGCGGCGAGATCCTGATCGACGGCAAGCGGGTCGAGATCAACTCCCCCCGCGATGCGCGCGCCCACAACATCGAGCCCATCCACCAGACGCTTGCGCTGGCCGACAACCTGCCCGCGCCCGCGAACCTGTTTCTGGGCCGCGAATTGCGCACCATGTTCGGGTTTCTGGACGACAGCCGCATGGAGTCCGAGACGCGCAAGATCATGGCGCGGCTCAACCCCAACTTCAAGAAAGTGGCCGAGCCGGTCAGCGCGCTCTCGGGCGGGCAGCGCCAGTCGGTGGCCATCGCCCGCGCGGTCTATTTCAACGCGCGCATCCTGATCATGGACGAACCCACCGCCGCGCTTGGCGTGCACGAGACCAAGATGGTCGCCGATCTGATCATGGAACTGAAGGCGCAGGGCTTGGGTATCTTCCTCATCAGCCACGACACGCGCGAGATGATGTCGCTCTGCGACCGTGTGTCGGTCATGAAGAACGGCCAGCTTGTCGGCACCGAACGGGTCGAGGATGTGAGCGAAGACGATATCCTGTCGATGATCATCCTCGGCAAGAAGGCGCCCGAGGCGGTCTAATGTATCTGGGCCTCGATCTTGGAACCTCCGGCCTCAAGGGGTTGGTGATCGACGAAGGCGGCGCCGTGCGGGCCGAGGCGACACAGCCCCTGCGCCTGTCGCGCCCCCGTCCCGGCTGGTCCGAGCAGGACCCGGCCGAGTGGATCGCGGCGACCGAGGGCGTGCTGCGCGCGCTTGGCCGAAAGGTCGATCTGGGCGTGGTGGCGGGGATCGGGCTGTCGGGGCAGATGCATGGCGCGACCGTGCTTGATGCCGCAGACAAGGTGCTGCGGCCCTGCATCCTGTGGAACGACACCCGCGCGCATGTGCAGGCCGCGAAGCTGGATGCCGACCCGCAATTCCGCGCGATCAGTGGCAATATCGTCTTTCCGGGCTTCACCGCGCCGAAAATCGTCTGGATGGCCGAGGAAGAGCCGGACCTGTTTGCGCGGGTCGCCCGCGTGCTGCTGCCCAAGGATTACCTGCGGCTCTGGCTGACCGGCGGCCATGTCGCCGAAATGTCGGATGCGGCCGGGACAAGCTGGCTCGATACCGGCGCGCGCGACTGGTCGGATGACCTGCTGACCGCGACCGGGCTGGGCCGCGACCAGATGCCCGCGCTGGTCGAGGGGGCGGCGCCTTCGGGCGGGCTGCGCGCGGCACTGGCGCAGGAATTCGGGCTGCGCGCAGGCATTCCGGTCGCGGGCGGCGCGGGCGACAATGCGGCAACCGCCATCGGCCTGGGCATCGCGCGCGGCGGGCAGGGGTTCGTGAGCCTCGGCACCTCGGGCGTGCTGTTTGCCGCGACCGATGGCCACGCGCCCGCGCCCGAAACTGCCGTTCACAGCTTCTGCCACGCGCTGCCGGACACATGGCACCAGATGGGGGTGATCCTCGCAGCCACGGATGCGCTCAACTGGTTCGCGGGGCTCGCGGGCACCGACCCGGCCGAGCTGACCGGCAACCTCGGCGCGCTGCGCGCCCCGGGGCGCGCGCTTTTCCTGCCCTATCTGGGCGGCGAGCGCACGCCGCTGAATGACGCCACCATCCGCGCGGCGTTTCTGGGGCTCGAACACGCCACCGACCGCGATGCCGCAATCCGCGCGGTGCTCGAAGGTGTCGTCTTTGCCCTGCGCGACTGCCGCGACGCGCTTGCGGCAACCGGCACGCAGCTTGAAACGCTGATCGCCGCTGGCGGGGGCGCGCGGTCCGACTACTGGCTTTCCGCCCTCGCCACGGCGCTCGACCAGCCCATCCTCGTGCCGCAGGCGGGGGAATATGGCGCGGCACTGGGGGCCGCGCGACTGGGCCGCATGGCCGCGACAGGTGAGGGCCAGGACGCGATGCCCCTGCCCCCCATCGCCCGCGAGATCACCCCCGACCCCGCCCTGACCGACGCTTTCAGCGCCGCGCATACCCGCTACCGGGCCGCACAATCAGCCATCAAGGAACTGACATGACAGAGTTTTTCGCAGACATCCCGAAACTCGCCTATCAGGGTGCGGATGCGACAGACGCGTTCGCCTTTCGCCATTACAACCCCGACGAGATGGTGCTGGGGCGGCGGATGGAAGACCATCTGCGCTTTGCAGTCTGCTACTGGCACAGCTTCGCCTGGCCCGGCGGCGACCCGTTCGGCGGCCAGACCTTCCAGCGCCCCTGGTTCGGCGACACGATGGACCACGCGCGCCTCAAGGCCGACACGGCATTCGAGATGTTCCGCATCCTCGGCGTGCCGTTCTTCTGCTTCCACGACGCCGATGTCCGCCCCGAAGGTGCGAGCTTCGCCGAGACGACGCGCAATCTGGAGGAGATCACCGAGTATTTCGCTGCCAAGATGGAAGAGAGCGGGCCGAAGCTGCTGTGGGGCACGGCCAATCTGTTCAGCAACCGCCGCTACATGGCCGGCGCGGCCACCAATCCCGACCCTGATATCTTCGCCTATGCCGCTGCCACGGTGAAGACATGCATGGATGCCACCCACAGGCTTGGCGGCGCGAATTACGTCCTCTGGGGCGGGCGCGAAGGCTATGAGACGTTGCTCAACACTGATCTGACCCGCGAGATGGAGCAGATGGGCCGCTTCCTGTCGATGGTGGTCGACTACAAGCACAAGATCGGCTTCAAGGGCACGATCCTGGTCGAGCCGAAGCCGCAGGAACCGACCAAGCACCAGTATGACTATGATGTCGCCACCTGCTACGGCTTCCTGCAGCGCTTCGGGCTGGAGAAGGAGGTCAAGCTGAACATCGAGCAGGGCCATGCCATCCTTGCGGGCCACAGCTTCGAGCATGAACTGGCGCTTGCGGCGAGCCTGGGCGTGCTGGGCTCGATCGACATGAACCGCAATGACTATCAATGCGGCTGGGACACCGACCACTTCCCCAACAACTTGCCCGAAGTGGCGCTGGCCTATTACGAGGTGCTGCGCGCGGGCGGGTTCACCACGGGCGGCACCAATTTCGACGCCAAACTGCGCCGCCAGTCGCTCGACGCGGAGGATCTGATCCTCGCTCACGCGGGCGCGATGGATGTCTGCGCGCGCGGGCTGAAGGCCGCAGCCGCAATGCTCGAGGATGGCAAGCTCGAGGCCGCCCGCGCCGCGCGCTATGCGGGCTGGGATCGCCCCGAGGTGCAGGCGATGCTCGGCAGCGATCTGGAGAGCGTCGCCGCCGATGTGCTGGCGCGCGGGCTGGACCCGCAGCCGGTTTCCGGGCGGCAGGAGCGGCTCGAAAACCTCGTCAACCGCTTCGTCTGACGCAGTTCGGCCCAATCGCCGGAACCGCCTTGGGTTTCGGAGAAGGCAAAGCCCCCAGAGGATGTCCCCGCCGAAGAAATCCGCCCACCCCGAAGTGGGCGGCCGAGGTTCGCGAGAAGACATGGCCGGAAGTGGGTGATGGCCCTTACAGGCGGCATGTGGTTGCGGTATTCAGGCCCTTTCGGCAAGAAGAAGATCAGCGCAACCGCAGACCCGTGCCCGTGTCAAAGAGGAAGGCGCGGGCCGGGTCGAAGGAAATGCCGACATCCATGTCATCCGTCAGCTCGGACTCGCCATCGGTTGCCACGATCAGGCGCTCGCCCGTGCCCGCATGCAGGTAGGCATAGGAGATACCGCCCAGCTTCTCGATCAGATCGAGCCTGAAACCCTGCCCCTCGGGGTCGATGCGCAGATGCTCGGGGCGGATGCCGAGTTCGACCTTCGTGCCATCGGCGGGCAGGCGGACGTCCAGCGCCGGGGTCTCCGGAAGGGCATCGATCTTCAGCGCGCCCTGGGCGACCTGCCCTTTCAGGAAGTTCATCGCGGGCGAGCCGATGAATCCGGCCACAAAGCGATTGTCCGGGTCGCGATAGAGTTCCAGCGGCTTGCCGACCTGTTCGATCCGGCCGTCGCGCAGCACCACGATCTTGTCGGCCAGCGTCATCGCCTCGACCTGATCGTGGGTCACGTAGATCATCGTCGCGCCGATCTGCTTGTGCAGCGAGGCGATCTCGACGCGCATGTCCACGCGCAACTCGGCATCGAGGTTTGACAGCGGCTCGTCGAACAGGAACACCTCGGGGCCGCGGACGATGGTGCGCCCGATGGCCACGCGCTGGCGCTGCCCGCCCGAGAGCGCCTTGGGCTTGCGGTCCAGAAGCGGCTCCAGTTTCAGGATGCGCGCGGCTTCGGCGACCTTTTCCTTGATCTCGGATTTCGGGTGACCGTTCATCTTCAGCCCGAAGCCCATGTTCTCGGCCACGGTCATGTGCGGGTAAAGCGCATAGGTCTGGAACACCATGGCCACGCCGCGCTGCGAGGGGTCGCGCCTTGTCACATCGCGCGGGCCGATGTTGATCTGCCCCGAGGTGGTTTCCTCCAGCCCTGCGACCATGCGCATCAATGTGGACTTGCCGCAGCCAGAGGGGCCGACGAAGACGCAGAACTCGCCATTATCGATCTCGAGGTCGATCCCGTGGATCACCTGGGTTTCGCCGTATTTCTTGATGACATTCGACAGCGTGACGCCGGACATGGTTATCCCCTTCTTGATGCTGCGCGAGGCGTGTTTTCGGTCAGTGTGGCAATGACATCGAGTTCGGTCGGGTCATAGGCGCGCCCATCAGGCCAGAGCAGGTCGTGAAACCAGCGATCGGGCGCCTGCACATGGCCATGGGCGGCCTGCAACTCCATCGGCCATGGCTGGTCCGTCTGCGTGCGGCCCTTCACCAGCCCCCAATTGAAGGCGCCGACCTTGCGCGACCGATAGAAGGGAAGCTGATCCGTGATGCGGCTGTCGATGGTCCGTGCCATCCATTCGGTGATCAGGATCGGGCGGCCATGGGCTTCAAGCTGCGCCACATAGCGCCGCGCATGGTCCAGATCGCAATAGGCGTGGAAGCTGATGATGTCCGACAGCGCCAGCGCTTGCCGGTCGATCGGATCGTCGAAGGCGGGCGCGTCCTGCCCCAGCTTGGGGGTGCGCCAGGCCGCGACCGTCAGCGGCTGATGCGGTGCGATTTCGCGTGCCCAGTCGAAGCTTGCTTCCATCAGCGCCTTGCTGTGCGCCGTGAGCGCGGGCGCATATTCGCGGTAGCCGCCTTTGGCTGCAAAGATCATCCGGTTGCCCGGCTCGTTGTAGAGGTCCCATGCCAGAATGCGCGGGTCATCGCCATGCGCGCGCAGCATGTCTTGCAGATAGGCCTGGAAATCGGGCCAGAGGCTGCGGTCCATCACGGCTGCGCGGCCCGGCGAGGCAACGGCGCGGCTGTTGTGGATGCCGGGGACAGGATCGGGTTGCGGGCCATAGACCGGCTCGGCCCCGCCAAAGCCGCAATCATCGAACAGGACGGGCATGACCGACAGCCCAAGCTCCGCGGCCGTCTGCACGAACCAGTCGAACCGCGCCATGAGCCCGTCGCGGTCATGCGCCCAGACCAGATAGTGCACATTGGTGCGGACCGCGTTCATCCCGATCCCGGCGGCCCAGCCGAGCTCGCGGGCGATGGTTTCGCGGTCGAAACTCTCGTCCCGCCACATCTCCAGGAAGTTCACGGCGCTGGATGGCAGGAAGTTGCAGCCCACGGGCCAGGGCTGCGCCTGCCACCAGGCGTTGGCCTGTTCCGTCGTCCAGCGCAGGCGGGGGGCGAGGGTCATGGTGGAGTGTCCGGGGCGGATGGGCGTGTCTTGCGGCCCGCGCAATGGCGCGCGGGCCGCAGGGCGTCATCAACGGTCGAGCAGGTCCTGCACATCCGACTGCGCATCGGCAAGCGCAGCATCGACCGATTTGCCGGTCAGCCAGATCGCCTGCAACTCGCGGTTCAGCGCGTCCTGGATCGCGCCGTAGCGGACCGAGGGCGGCGTGTCGCGCGCGATATCCGCCGTGCCGGTGTATTCCTCGCGGTGCGGCAGCGCGGCGTATTCCGCGCTTTCCAGAACCGATGTGCGCACGGCCATGTGCCCGGTCCGCGCCCAGTCGATATTGTGGTCGTTGATGAAGGCCAGCACCTGCAGCGCAGTGGCATAGGTGTCGGGGTCATTCGCCTTCACCGGCGAGGGGATCGCCCACATGTGGCTGTCAGCCCAGGTCGCGCCCTCGTCAAAGAGGGTAGGGAAATCGGCCACGAAATAGCTGTTCAGCCCCTCGTCGTCCCGCGCGGCCTCGGCGGCGTAGAAATCGACCACCCATGTGCCGTTGACCAGCACCGCCGCCTCGCCGTTCAGGAACGCCTGCTGGCTGTCGGCGTAGTTG
The DNA here is from genome assembly GCA_003561595.1 of Paracoccaceae bacterium. Classification (GTDB taxonomy): domain Bacteria; phylum Pseudomonadota; class Alphaproteobacteria; order Rhodobacterales; family Rhodobacteraceae; genus Roseinatronobacter. The sequence continues at coordinate 11,232 of PWWF01000076.1, forward strand.
AGCTGCGGGTTGGACAGCCCCGCATCGAAAAGCTGCGTGATGGCGCTGATCGCGTTGCGCGTCTCTTCGGTATCGATGGTTGCGGTGTCGCCCTCGAAGATGTTCGCGCCCTGCTGCCAGATGAGCGCCAGCGCCACCCGCACTCCGATGGGGAACTCCGCGAAATCGGCGGCAAGGTAATCCTGCCCGGTCGCCTCCTGCACCATGCGGGCGTGTTCAAGCATCTCCTCGGGCGACGAGGGCAGGATCGGTGCGCCATCCTCGACCAGCCCGGCGGCTTCCATCAAATCCATGTTCACGTGCCAGAGATTGGCGTGGATATCCATCGGCACGCCGACGATGCGCTCGTTATAGGTGACGGCTTCGAGCGCGGCAGGCTCCCAGTCGGACGGGTCGATGCCCGCGCCTTCCAGATCATCGGTCAGATCGGCGAGCGCGCCGATATTGGCGAATTCCGGCACCCGGTGGCGGTGCATCACATGCACATTGGGCGGCGTGCCCCCGGCATAGGCCGCGACAATCTGGTCGTAGTAGTTGCCCCAGTCGGTGGGCAGCGTGTTGATCGACAGCCCGTCGATTTCGGCATCGGCGGCGTTGATGATCGACTGAATGATGCAGGCCTCGCCGACCGAGGCCGAGGTATCCGTGCCCGCATCCTCGCAATCGCCGAAGAAACGGCCCAGTGTCACCTCCTGCGCCACGGCGCTTGTGGCCAGAAGTGTCAGCGCCGTGGCGCCAAGGATCACATGTTTCATCCGGTTTCCTCCCTTGGATGTTTGCAGTTGTTCAGCCCTTGGTGCCGCCCGCCGTCATGGCGCGCACCACGTAGCGCTGGAAGATCAGGAACAGCACCACCACCGGCAGCGAGGCGACGACGCCCGAAGCCATGACCCGGCCCAGCCCCTCGGCCTGCGCGAAATTCGCCTGGATCGAGGCCAGCCCCAGCGTGATGGTGAAATACTCGCGCTGCTGCGCCGAGACGAGCGGCCAGAGATAGTCGTTCCAGGCATAGAGAAAGGTCAGGATCGCCAGCGTCATCATGGCAGGACGCGCCAGCGGCAGCATCACGTACCAGAAGATCTGCAGCCAGCCCACGCCGTCGATCCGCGCGGCCTCCTCGATATCCTTGGGGATGGCCTTGAAGAACTGCAGCATCAGGAACACCCCGATGGGCACGGCCACGCGCGGCATGATCAGCGCGTGATGACTGTTGTGCCAGCCCCAGTCGGCGAACATGGTGTAGAGCGGGATGAACACCGCCTGCTCGGGCACCATCAGCCCCATCAGGCACAGGATGATGATCGGCGTCTTGAGCGGAAATTCCAGCCGCGCCAGTGCGTAGCCCGCGGTGGTGGACACCGCCAGCACCGCCAGCGTCATGCCGACCGAGACGATTAGCGAGTTCAGGAACCACATCGGCACCTGCCCGAAGCGGAACAGCGCGATGTAGTTGTCCGGGGTGAAGGGAATCGGGATCAGCCCCAGCGCCGTGCTGGAGGTGGTGCGCGCCAGCAGCTCGTTGGGCTGGAAGGACAGCGACACCATCCAGACCGTCGGAACCAGCCAGATGAAGGCCGGGACGGACAGCCCTAGGATCAGCCAGTAATACGAGCGGTTCATTGGTCCTTCTCCCGTCCCAGCACGAATTGCAGGATCGAAAAGCCACCCATGATGACGAAGAGGAACACCGCCATGGCCGAGGCGCGGCCCAACTCGCTGTCTCGGAATGCCGTCTGATAGATGTATCGGACCAGAACCTGCGTGGTGTCATTCGGCCCGCCATTGGTCATCAGGTGTGACTGCCCGAAGACCTGGAAATGCAGGATGATCTGCAGGACCACGACCAGTGTGATGGTGCGCTTGAGATTGGGCAGGGTGATGTACCAGAACGCCTTGGCCCCGGTGGCATTGTCCAGCGCACCGGCCTCGTAGAGGTCCTTCGAGATGTCCTGGATCCCGGCCAGGAACAGGATCATGGCGATGCCCAGCGACCACCAGATCGTCGCGATCACGATGGAGGCCATGGCAAACCCTTCGGCGGTCAGCCAGACAATGGGCGAGCCGCCGAACAACTGGGTGAGGTTGGCGATCAGCCCCTGACGGGGCGAGAACATGATCTGCCAGATCAGCGTGACCACCGTGACCGACAGCACCTGGCTGAGGAAGAACAGCGTGCGCAGCACCGCTTTCGCGCGGGTCTCGCCATCCAGAGCGGCCGCGAGCAGCATGGCGGTGATCGTCACCCCCGGCACCGCCAGCCCGACGAACAGGATCGTGTTGCCGACCGTGGGCCAGAAGCGCCGATCATACCAGCGCCCGCCCTCGCCCGGGTGGAACCCCGGCAGCACGAACAGCAGCAGCGCGGCGCCCCCCATGGCCAGCGCCGTCACCTTGCCCGCGCGCCCGGTGCGATAAAGCCAGGCACTGGCTACAACCCCGGCCAGCCCGATGAACTGGAACGCAGGGCTGGCCCAGGCCCCCCAGGTGATGTTCGACCCCCACATCACCCGCTCATAATTGCTCAGACCGACGTAAGCCTTCGCATCCGGGTTGAAGGCAACGGCCATCAGGTTCCAGTCGTGCAGGCTGATCCAGACGCCCTTGAAGAACGGGTAGACCAGAAACACGGCATAGATCGTCAGGAACGGCAGCAACAGGATTGCCGCCGCCTGACCCTGCGAAAGCACAAGGCGGGCGCCTTGGTGTTGTGGCATTTGGCGTCTCCTCCCAGAGCACGCGCTGTGGCGTGCACGCCAATTTCGGTATGCTAAAAATAATTAGCAAACTTTATTACCCTGCGTCAACCTGTAATATGCGCCCATGTCAGAGCCTGAGCCTCCGCAAGTGCCTGCCCGCGTCACGATGAAGGATGTCGCCGCCCGCGCGGGCGTATCGCAATCGACCGTGTCCTTTGTGTTGAATGGCATGGAGGGTATGCGAATCGGCGCCGAGACCCGGCAGCGCGTCCTGGATGCGGTCGCGGCTCTCGGCTATCGCCCGCGCGCCGCCGGGCGGCCGCCCAACGCGCTGAGCAAGCGGGTCATCGGCTTCCTGCTGGACGAGATCGCGACCAGCCCCTTTGCCGCAATTTCCATTGACGGGGCGCAGGAAACGGCCCGCAAGCATGATGCGCTGCTGGAAATCGTCATGACCGGCGGCGACCCGGCCTATGAGACCGCGACCTTGCGCAAATGGGCGGCGGACGGGGTGCAGGGGGTGATCTATGGCTCGATCCTGACGCGCGAGATCACGCCGCCCGATGGCCTCAGCCGACATCGGGCGGTGCTGCTCAACTGCTACGACGCGACAGGCCGCTTCCCCTCTGTCGTCCCGGCCGAGCGGCGCGGGGGCGAGGCTGCGACCAAGGCGCTGCTTGCCGAGGGTCATCACCGGATCGCCTTCATCTCGGGCGAGAGCTGGATGGATGCGTCCTGCCAGCGGCAGGAGGGGTTCGAACGCGCAATGCACGAGGCCGGGGTCACGATCGACCCGGTGCTGGTGCGTGAGGGGAATTTCCTGCCCAGCGGCGGGCGCGCTGCAACGCTGGAGCTGATGCAGGGGCAGACACGTCCGGATGCGATCTTTTGCGCGAACGACCTGATGGCCGTGGGCTGCTACGAGGCGCTCAAGGAACTGGGCGAACGGCCCGGCGAGACCGTTGCCGTCATGGGCTATGACGATCAGGAAATCGCACAACACCTGTCGCCCGCGCTGTCGACGGTGCTGCTGCCGCATCGGGAAATGGGGCAATGGTGCTGCGAGGTGCTGCTGCGCGAGGGCTCGGCGCCACCGGCGCAGGAACGGATGCAATGCCCGGTCGTCCTGCGCGGGTCGCATCTGCGCAGGGTCGATCCGGGTAGGGTCGCGGACGCTTGAAGCCAATCAGGGGCCATCACCAGCTTTCGGCGATATCCCGAAGCGACAACCTGCAGAAGGGCATCCCGAAACGGGTATGGCACGGCGCCATCACCGGGTCCCTGATGGCGGCCCGCTTGCCGGCCATGCCAGCTTCAGGCCACCGGTTCGCGTGCCTGCATCCGGTCATCTTGTGTCAGCAGATGGCACGCCGCCTGTCCGCTGGTTGTTGTCA
>PWWF01000292.1 GCA_003561595.1 Paracoccaceae bacterium
AAAGCCGCCCCGCAGAACGGGTCCATCCCGAACATCTCCTGCACCGCGAGCGCCAGGCCATCGATGCCCTTGCGAAAGTCCACCGGCCGGGTCGCCACGAAGACCTTCACCGGTCCGCCATGACCGAACATCACGATGCTGCAGCCCGTGCCGCCCGGATCGCCCGCGTCAGTTGACTTTCATCGGCACCAGCGCCAGCCCGGATCACGACATCGCCCACGACGATCTCGAGATCGGAGCGAGCCGATGCTTCGGCCGAACTGTCATCGACCACCAATTCCGCGAAGACCGGCAAGGTCGCAATGCTCTCGGGCACCACCAGATTGCCTTTGCGTAACTGCTTGCGCCAATCGTAGACCTGCCAGCGGGTCGTGCCGTGCTTGCGCGCAACATCGGCCACCGTCACGCCGGGCATCATGCTTTCCGCCGCGATCCGCGCCCGCTCCGCCTTGGTGCGCCGCCGCCGCCCACTCGGCCCCTCGATCACTTCCAGCCGCGAAACTCCAACACCTTTCGAGCCGTCCAATTGGACGCCCATTTCGCCGTCTACTTCCAAATCCAAAACCTCCGCTGCACATGTGCGCGGAAAATGCGGGCTTCAGCTCAGAAATGGCAGGAGGGGATCGGCGTCGCGCTTACCTTGGGTTGAGTTCAGTGGCAACAACAGGGAGGCCACCGCCACCTGTCTGCGCGATGCCATAGAGATGGGTGCCATATCGGCCAGGAACATGCCGCCGATGCTATCAGGTATCTGACCCTCACCGAAGAGGCGCAAACCCGCGCACCCGAATCCGTCTGGCGCAGAACCCGCAGATCGGCACAGAGGTCGCTTTTCACGCGTGCGGAGTCGTCGCTGCCTGTTCGGTGATCCCGCCAATTTGCGAAGACCGGGCGAGTCTGCTGCAATCGGAGCGCTACCCATGAAAACCCATGTCAAATCGCTTGTCGTCGGCGGCGGGGCTGTTGGCGCCTCGATCGCCTATCACTTGTCAAAGGCGGGCTGGGACACCATGCTGCTGGAACGCGACGAGCTGACATCGGGCTCGACCTGGCACGCGGCCGGATTGCTGCCGCTGTTCAACATGAGCTACGCGACCAGCCATATCCACGACTACAGCGTGAAATACTACAAGACGCTCGAAGCAGAGACCGGGCTGAATGCGGGATTTTATGTCGTGGGCAATCTGCGCATGGCACAGACCAAGGCCCGCATGGATGAATACATGCTGTACGCCGCGACGGCAGAGTCGGTCGGTATCCCGTATGAGTGGATGACGCCTGCGCAGATCCGCGACCGCTGGCCGCTGGTGCGCACCGAAGATCTGCAGGGCGCGATCTTTCACCCGACCGACGGCTATATCAACCCCGCAGACGTGACCCAGGCCATGGCCAAGGGGGCACGCCAGTTTGGTGCCGAAATCATGCGCAAGGTGCAGGTGGACGGCTACCGCTGGACCGGGTCGGAATGGATCGTGTCCTGCACGCGGATGGTCGAGAAAGGGGGCAACCTGATCCCCTCGGAAGAACGGTTCGAGATCACGGCAGAACATGTCGTCACCGCCACGGGCAACCATGCCCAGCGCACAGCCCGTCTGCTGGGGATCAAGATCCCCGCGATCCCGGTCGAGCATCAGTTCATTGTCACAGAACCCGACCCAGCGTTGCAGGCCTACCGCAAGGACAACCCCGAACACCCGGTCCTGCGCGATGCCGATGCGAAATGGTATGTGCGCGAGGAGCGCGGGGGCTGGATCCTGGGGCCTTATGAGCGCAATGCCCCTGCGCGGTTTCTCTATGACGTGCCGGAGACGTTCCGCGCCGATCTGTTCGCGCTGGACCTTGACCGGATCGAGGAGGAATACATGTCCATGATCCACCGGATTCCATCTTCGGAAACCGTGGGGCTGAAGGACGACTATAACGGCCCGATCTGCTACACGCCCGATGGCAACCCGCTGGTCGGTCCCGCGCCGGGGCTGCGCAACATGTGGCTGGCCGAGGGGTTCAGCTTTGGCATCACAGCCGCAGGCGGCACCGGGCATTACCTTGCGCAGATGATGACCGAGGGCGAGGCCGAGATCGACATGGCCAGCCTGGACCCGCGCCGCTATGGCGACTGGATGACAACCGAATACGCCGCGCGCAAGAATGAAGAGGCGTATGAGCATGTCTATATCCTGCACCACCCCGATGAGGAGCGCGAAGCCTGCCGCCCGCTGCGCACGGCGCCGTGCTATGACCGGGTGCGCGCGCAGGGTGCGCAATTTGGGCAGGTAAATGGCTGGGAACGACCGAATTACTACGCGCCGCAAGGCTTTGACGATCATGCCGCGCGCAGTTTCCGGCGCGGGGGCTGGTGGTCCTACGCGGTCGAGGAAGCGCGCGCGGTCCGCGAAGGTGTCGGCATGCTCGACGCGACGGCCTTTGCGAAACATCGGGTGGCCGGGCCCGGCGCGACGGCGTTTCTGGACTGGTTCACTTGTAACCGTCTGCCCAAGGTCGGGCGCATCAACCTGACCTATGCGCTGACCAGCGCGGGCACGGTGCGCACGGAATATACGATCATCCGCCTGTCAGAGCATGAGTATTACCTGATCTCGTCGGGCGGCTGGGCCGCCTATGATGGTGATTTCCTGCGTCGGGCCGCGCAGGACCGCATGGACGAATTCGGCTGGATCGAGGTGCAGGACATCACCACCCAATGGGGGGTGTTCGCCATCGCGGGGCCGAAATCCCGCGATCTGCTGGGGCGGCTGGTCAAGGATGCCACGCCCGAGACGGTGCTGTCGAACAAGCGCTTTCCATGGCTGTCGATGCGCAATATCGAACTGGGCATGTGCCCGGTGCGGGCCGTGCGCGTCGCCTATACAGGCGAGCTGGGCTGGGAGCTGCATCACCCCATCGAGATGCAGAATTACCTGTTCGACCAGATCATGGCCGTGGGCGAGGATGTGGGCCTGAAGCTGGTCGGCGCGCGCGCGCAGAACTGGCTGCGGCAAGAGAAAAGCTATCGCGCCTTTGGCAACGAGTTGGGCCGCGACGCCACGCCGCTGGAGGCGGACCTGCCGCGCTTTGTCGATATGTCCAAGGAGTTCCATGGCAAGGCGGCGATGGAAGCGACGGGCATCCGCGCCAAATGCTGCACCTTGCTGATCGATGGTCCGCAAGACGCTGATCCCTGGGGGCGCGAGGCGCTGTATCTGGGCAGCGAGAAAATCGGGCGGCTGACATCGGGCGGGTATTCGGTGGCCTTCGGCAAATCCATCGGCATGGGCTATGTGCGCCCCGACCTGGCGGTGGAAGGCACCCGGCTGCAGCTGCGCATGCTGAATGAGCTGTGGGATGCCACTGTGACCTGTGACAGCCCCTATGACCCGGAAAACGCGACCATCCGCAAGGACGGATAGCGCAGTGGTCTGACCGGGCGCCCGACTGCGTCGGGCGCCCGGCATTCCGCATCAGCTTTGCATGACCTTGGACGCAGCGCGCGCGACATTGCGGCGCTGCAACAGGAACACCAGCGCCGCAACCGCCAGCCCGATCCCGTCCGACACCCAGCCGCCGGTGATCATGGCCAGCGCACCCGCGCCGACAAAGATGCGCACGGCCCAGTTCAGCGCCCCGAACAACCAGCCCTGCACCGCCGAGGCCAGCAGATAGATGCCCAGAAGCGCGGTCAGGAACACATGGATGATATTGCCTGCCGAACCCTGCATCAGCAGCCCGTCATTGTAGAAGAAGATGAAGGGCACGATGAAGGCCGCGAGCCCGATCTTGAAGGCCTCGACCGAGGTGCGCATGGGATCGGATTGCGCAATCGCCGCCCCGGCATAGGCCGCAAGCGCAACAGGCGGGGTGATGGCTGACATGACCGCATAATAGAAGATGAAGAAATGCGCCGTCAGCGGTTCGATCCCCATGCGGATCAGGCCCGGCGCGATGACGCTGGCCGCCACGGCATAGGCCGCCGTGGTGGGCATGCCCATGCCCAGAATGATCGCCACACACATCGCGAAGAACAGCGCCAGAAGCTGGCTTTGTCCCGCAATCGCCATCAGCACGCCCGACAGTCGCGTGCCGATCCCGGTGATCGCGATGATCCCCACGATCACACCCGCCGCCGCACAGACGGCGACCAGCTGCAGCGACATCTTGGCCGCGATTTCCAGCGCATAGGGGATCATGCGGAAATGCTCGACCGCCTTGGCGATCCCGGCGGCGCGCGGCGTATCCAGCCGCAGGGTCATCAGGATGCCGGCAATCGCGATGATGCTGATGACGATGGACATGCCGAACTGAAACACCCGCCCGTCACCCCAGCCATTGACCAGCACCTGCGCGGCAACGACCAGCGGCATCACCGCCAGCACACACAGCATCAGCCCGACCAGATGGTTCCATATCCCGTCCTCGCGCCCTTCAACCAGCACGCGGATATAGCTGACCGCAAAGGCTGCGATCATGGCATAGGTGCCCGCCCGAATGACCGAGTAGCCCAGATACAGCGCGCCGATCAGCATGACGATGGGGATGAACAGATAGGCCTGTTTCGCCATTTCGCGGAACTTGGGCAGTTGCGAGCGTGGCAGCCCCTTCATCCCGTTGCGCAGCGCTTCCTTGTCCACCATGAAATAGACCGATGCGAAATACAGGATCGCCGGGATGATCGCGGCAATCACGATCTCGCGGTACTGGATGCCCGTGATCTCTGCCATGATGAACGCGCCCGCGCCCATGATGGGGGGCAGGATCTGCCCACCCGAGGATGCCGCCGCCTCGACCGAGGCGGAGGTCTGGGGCCGGTAGCCCACCTTTTTCATCAGCGGGATGGTCAGCGACCCGGTGGAAACCACGTTGCCCGCCGAGGGGCCGTTGATCATCCCCATCAGGCCGGACCCGAAAATCGCGACCTTGGCCGGCCCGCCCCGCGCGCCGCCTGCCGCAGCAAAGGCGAAATTGATGAAATACTCGCCCACGCGGCTGGCCTGCAGGAACGCGGCAAAGGTGATGAACAGGATGATATAGGTCGAAGATACCGCCGTGGTCGGCCCCAGCACGCCGACATCGGTGTAGATGCGCGCGAAAAAGCGTTCGGGCGAATAGCCGCGATGGCTCAGAAAACCGGGCAGCCAGGGGCCCAGAAAGCCATAGGCGATGAACACGCCCACAATCACCACCAGCGCCAGCCCGGCCAGACGGCGGGTCAGTTCCAGGATCAGGATGATCCCGGCAATGGCGGCATACATGTCGTTCACATGCGGAAACACGCCCGCGCGATTGCGCAGGAAACCGGCATGCGCGATGATGTAGATGCCCACGGTCAGGGCCGCGACGGCGAGGATGATATCCGCAAGCGCAATCCGCCCGCGATGACGGTCGGGGAACAGCCAGCTTGCCAGCAGCGCCAGCATGGTCCCGCCGGTCAGCGCCCACCCAAAGGTATATTTCATCGCATCAGGATCGGCGCCCTGCGCGATCAGGTTGTCGGTCAGCACCGCCCAGGAGATCTGCACCAATGCCGTGCCCACCCCCAATGCGGCCAGAATGACCAATGTCCATTCGGGGATCGAGCGCTTGCTGCCGCTTTTGTCATCATCGGGAAAAACCACGGCTGAAAACAGCAGGAACCCCAGGATCAGCCCGCCAGTCACATGGCTGAGCCGGTAAACCCAGGTTTCCAGCGGATAGAGGTTCATCGCGATGATGTGGAAGGCCGTATAGGCGATGCAGGCCAGGGCGACGATAACCCCCAGCACGCCCGGTGGCACGCGCTGGTTCGACATGACGATCTCTCGATCCACCCCTTCAGCGATCTTCTCGGGCTCCTTATTGGCAAGGTCAGGCCCTGTCGGGTCGGTCTGGGGTGTCGCCATGGCGGCCTCCTGTTCTGGGCTGAGCGTCGTCTGGCCTGCGTTTACAAAGGGCCGCGCGTGGCGGCCCCTTGATGTCATGTGTGGTCAGGTCTCAGCCCCGCAGATCCTCGGGAATCTCGAACCCATTCTCCTCGAACCAGCGCACGGCGCCGGGGTGGAATGGAAGGAAGGCATTATTCTCGAAATTCTCGGGCAGGGTGGCCTCGGCTGCCGCGTGAATCTGCATCATCCGGTCATTGTTTTCCATGACCAGCTTGGTGATTTCATAGGCCAGGCTCTCGGGCATGTCGGAATGCGCAATCGCGAAGTTCCACATGGCGACCGATTGCTGATCCTCGTCCTGCACGGTGTAGGATCCGCCCGGGATGGTGAAGGGCGACACTTCGGGGAACGCTTCCAGAATGGCCTCGTGCTCTTCATCCGAGAAGGTGAAGGTGCGCACATCCGCTTCTGCCGCAAGCTGCGAGAAGGCCGCAATCGGCACGCCCGCTGCAAAGACAAAGGCGTCGATCAGACCGTCCTGCAACTGACCTGCCGCATCAGCCGCGCCTGCGAAGGACACATTGGCTTCGACATCCAGCGCTTCAAGAATGCGCGGCCAGTAGGTGCCCGGCGTGCCGCCAGCGGGGCCAACGCTGACACGCTTGCCCGCCAGATCGCCCACCGACGAAATGTTCTGGCTGCTCAGCGCGATGCCCTGAAACGGGGTTTCATACATCGGGAACAGGGCGCGGACATCCGTGTGCTCCAGCCCCGGGGCCAGTTCGCTTTCGCCATTCCAGGCTTCGAACATCGGACCCATGGTCACAAGGCCGATATCGTGCTCCTGCATCTGCGTCAGCGTGACGTTCTGCACCGGGCCGCCCGTCACCTCGCCGCTGGCGCTGATCCCGAGTTCTTCGGAAATGAAGGACGCCAGGCCATTGCCATAGACGAAATAGACGCCACCCTGGCTGGCGGTGCCGACGGTCAGGTCGCCGGGCCAGTCCGAGCGGTCATCGGCCATGGCGGTCGACGCCGCCATCACTGCCGCTGCGGCCAGCGCCGTGAATTTTGTGTTACGCATTTGGAACCTCCTCCGTTTTTTCTCGCGTATATGCCTGCGCTGTCCGTCATTCAAACGGACCGCGCAACATGGCACAAAGACAAGCCGTTTCGCGTGCGAAATGCAAGCCCGTGCGCCGCATCCAAAGGGCTGTTAGCGGTACACCCGCTATTTTTCAAAGACCATACAGGCCCATAACCCCCCGAGTCGAGTGAGACATGCAAGTATGACCGCCAGAAAGCGGGGAGTGGCATTCGATGTCTGGCGCGGGTGGGGCGGGTATCAGGCGTTGAACAGGAAATGCAGCACGTCGCCGTCCTTGACCTCATAGGTCTTGCCCTCGACGCGGAACTTCCCGGCTTCCTTGGCGCCTGCCTCACCATTATGGGTGATGTAGTCATCATAGGCGACCGTCTCGGCCCGGATGAATCCGCGCTCGAAATCGCCATGGATGACCCCGGCGGCCTGCGGCGCCAGCGTGCCGACAGGGACAGTCCAGGCGCGGGCCTCTTTGGGGCCGACAGTGAAATAGGTGTGCAGACCCAGCAGGTTATAGCCTGCGCGGATCAACCGGTCGAGGCCCGGTTCCTCCAGCCCCATCTCGGACAGGAACATCTCTGCCTCATCCGGGGCAAGCTGGCTGATCTCTTCCTCGATCTGCGCGGAAATGACCACATGGGCCGCGCCCTGTGCTGCGGCCATCTCGGCCACGCGGGCCGATTGCGCATTGCCACTCCCGGCCGAGGCTTCCTCGACATTGCAGACATAGAGCACGGGCTTCGAGGTCAGTAGCTGCAACATGCGCCATGTCTTGCGCTCTTCTTCCGACACTTCGACATTGCGGGCGGGCTGGCCCTCTTCCAGCGCGGCAAGGGCGCGGCGCAGCAGGCGGTCCTGGTCAACCGCTTCCTTGTCGCCCCCGCGCAGCTTGCGCGACAGATTCGTTAACCGCCGCTCGATCGACTCCATATCGGCGATCATCAGCTCGGTCTCGATGGTTTCGGCATCGGCCACCGGATCGATTCGGCCCTCGACATGGGTCACATCGTCATCGACGAAACACCGCAACACATGGGCAATGGCATCGACCTCGCGGATATTGGCCAGAAACTGGTTGCCCAGCCCCTCGCCCTTGGACGCGCCGCGCACCAGTCCCGCGATATCGACAAAGGTCATGCGTGTGGGAATCACCTCGCGCGATTTCGCGATCTCGGCCAGACGGGGCAGGCGGGCATCGGGCACGGCCACATCGCCGACATTGGGCTCGATCGTGCAAAAGGGGAAATTCGCGGCCTGCGCGGCAGCCGTGCGGGTCAGCGCGTTGAACAGGGTCGATTTGCCGACATTCGGCAAGCCCACGATACCCATTCTGAACCCCATCACCATCTCCCTCGGGCTGTGTCTGCGGCGGGCTTGTAGGGCGTGGCATCGCCCAACACAAGAGGACCAGCCCGCACACACCACCCACGCGCATCAAGGGCTGTTGATTCCCCGCCCGTTTTCGCCCAAACCCGGATCGCAACAGGGTGGACCGGGACAGGACAGGGCGGATGACACGAATCGACCGGAAATTTGCGCAGCTTCGCGACCAGGGGCGCAAGGCATTCGTTTCCTACATCATGGGGGGTGATCCCAACCCGGAAACTACGCTTGCGGTGATGCAGGGCCTGCCCGGCGCGGGCGTCGATATCATCGAGTTGGGCGTGCCCTTTACCGACCCGATGGCCGATGGCCCCACGATCCAGCTTGCCGGGCAGCGCGCGCTGGAAGGGGGCCAGACCCTGCAGAAAACCCTCGATCTGGTGCGCCGCTTCCGCGAAGGTGACGACAGCACGCCCATCGTGCTGATGGGGTATTACAACCCGATCTACAACCACGGGGTCGAGCAGTTCCTGAACGACGCGAAAGCCGTTGGCGTTGACGGGCTGATCGTGGTGGACCTGCCACCAGAGGAAGACAGCGAATTGTGCCTGCCCGCACAGGCCGCCGGGCTGAACTTCATCCGCCTGGCCACCCCCACGACCGATGCCCGCCGCCTGCCCAAGGTGCTCGAGAACACATCAGGGTTTGTCTATTACGTCTCGATCACCGGGATCACGGGGGCCGCTGCCGCGCAGGCGGCCGATGTCGGCCCCGAAGTGGCGCGAATCAAGGCCGCGACCGATCTGCCGGTCATTGTGGGCTTTGGCATTTCCACGCCCGAGACGGCACAGGCCATCGCATCAGTGGCCGATGGCTGCGTCGTGGGGTCGGCCATCGTCAAGCAGATCGCCGATGGCAGCCCGGTCGCGGATGTGCTGGGCTATGTGCGCAGCCTGTCAGACGGGGCGCATCGCGGCTGAACGCAAAGGGCCACGCAATGCGTGGCCCGGTAACCTTGGTGCAGAACGGTGAAGCGGCCTAGAAACCAGCCATTTCAAACGATGGCGGCACATCACCCGAGCTGCCCGGCTCGCCCAGCACGACAACCCACCACAGCTTGCCATTCTCGTCCTGGTGCCAGCCGACACCAAGTTCGCGCGCACGACGATCCAGAATCACCTGCCGCGTCTCGGGCTCTTGCATCCAGGCATTTGCGGTCTCGAACTCTGTCTCGAATGTCTCGGAAATCAGCTCGCCAACAAAGGCACCACTATAGCCTGCGCGCTCCGCACGCTGCATCGGGCTGGACCCGTCGGATCCCCAGTGCCACGGGCGGCTTTGAAAGGACATGTCCTGCGCATGGGTCGCGGCAGCACTGGCCAACGACGCATTGGGGCGCAGCGGCGCCAGACCATTCTGTTCCCGCAAGGTATTCAGCCCGTCCGCCATGCGCTGGCGCACGCGCGGCGCATCTTCCGGGTTTATGCGAACAACCGTCTGAACGGGGCGCCCATCAGGCCCAAGCTGCGGGGGCTGCTGCACGGGCGCGGGGGCTTCGCAGGCTGCAAGAAGCAGGCCAGCAGCAAGCAGATAACTGACGCGACGATACATTTTTCGTTTTCCTAACTGATCGCGGGCTACCTAGCGGGTCGGAAAAGGGTTTTCAAACACAACTCGATGTGATCTTGCAGCTTAGTGACTTTCCTGCACTCGCGACCACCCGCGCAAGTGACCTGTTTTTCACCGGACACGGCGTCGCCTGCCTTGCAACCCGAAGAGTGTTGCGAATATGACGACATACGCAAATTCTGCGCCTGATTCAGCAATGTTGGCATTGCACTCTCAGGGCGAAGATGGTTCTGACGAGGTACGACATTTCGTCTTGGGAGTCAGTACGCCAACCGTGCTGGCGCGTTCTGGAGGTTACTATGAAGAAAATCGCACTCGCAGCTGCCCTCTCTCTCGCTGCAACTTCGGCATTCGCCGGCAGCCACAGCAAAATGGGCAAGTACTCGGACCCGGTCGTCGAGCCGGTCATCGAGCACGCAGAAGTCGTCGAAGAGACCCGCGCAGGTTCGGGCGGCATCATCGTTCCGATCATGCTTCTGCTGGTCGTTGCTGCTGCTGTTGCTTCGCGCTGATCGCGACGACACATCAGATCTACAAGAAAAGGTGGCTGGTTTTTCCAGCCACCTTTTTTATTTGAACATTCACGTTTCAGCGGGTCCGCGCATATGCGCGGACGACTCATGACCCGGTCCAGCCCTGCAGATTGGCCTCGATCACCTCGGTCAGCGCGGAAATATGCTGATCGTCGTCATTCAGGCAGGGGATATACGTGAATTCCTCTCCGCCCGCCTCTTCAAAGCTTTCGCGAATCTCTTCGTTGATCTCTTCCAGCGTCTCGATGCAATCGGCCGAGAAGGCCGGGGCCACCACCGCCAGTCGCTTGACCCCCTGCCGCGCCAGATCGGCCACATGGTCCACGGTGTAGGGCCGCAGCCATTCCTCGCGGCCAAAGACGGACTGAAAGGTCGTCTGCACCTTGTCTTTCTCCCAGCCCAGTTCCTCGCGCAGCAGGCGCGTCGTTTTCTGGCACTGGCAGTGATAGGGGTCGCCTTCCAGCAGATAGCGCTTGGGCATGCCATGATAGGATGTCACCAGCACTTCCGGCTTGTTCTCCATCGCGTCATAGGTCTGGCGCACGGATTGTGCGAGCGCGCGGACATAGGCGGGATGATCGAAATAGGGCGCAACGGTGCGCGCCGCCGGTTGCCATTTCTGGCTCATCAGCGCGCGAAAGAACTGATCGCAGGCCGTGGCCGATGTCGCACCCGCATATTGCGGATAAAGCGGGAAAAACAGGATCTTCTCGCACCCGGCCTCGACCATAGCATCCACTTTTGACTGCGTGGACGGGTTGCCATAGCGCATGCAGAAATCGACCATCACGCCATCGCCGAACTTTGCACCGATGCTTTCTGCCAGTTTGGCGGTCTGATCCTTGGTGATCGTCATCAGCGGGCTTTCGCCCTTGTCGTGATTCCAGATCGACTTGTAATTCGCGCCCGAGGTAAACGGCCGCTTGGTCAGAATGATAAGCTGCAACAGCGGCTGCCATTTCCAGGCCGGGTAATCGATGACCCGCTTGTCGGACAGAAACTCGTTCAGATAGCGCCGCATCGACCAGTAATCGTAATTGTCGGGCGTTCCCAGATTGGCCAGCAGCACGCCGATCTTTGCGCGTGGTACGGGCGGGTGGTCGGGGTTGGCATGTTCCAGACGCCCCTCGCCGGGGTGATCCTTGTGAACGGGGCAGCCGCTGGCTGCTGGGGATGGCTTTGCGTCAAGCATGGCTGTGTCTTTCATGGCGTTCTCCCCGGCAATTTCATAGGTCATACGCGAGATAAAGGGTTTTGGACCGGAATCAATCCGGCCGGGGCGGAACAATCTTGTCCGGCAGGGGTGTTTCCTGCGCGCCCAGCGCGTCCGCCAGCCGGGATTGGGCGGAACCGGGGCGCAGGGGTTGGGGCTGGCTGGCATCGGGCGCCCAGCCGGTGAGAAAGATCATCTCATAGCGCGCAAGCAGCCTGCCCTCTGCGTCAGAGGCAAGCCCGGCATAGACCTCTGCCGCGCGCTGAAACAGGCTGCGGGGCGGGATGCGCCGGTGCCGCCCGGCAAGGGCATTACCCTCGCCCATCGCGCGCAGATCATGGCAGAGCGACATAAAGTCGCGATAGGCCACATCCTGCCGCAACAGGTCGGCCACGGGCAGCGCAAAGCCCGCGCGCTGCAACAGCGCGCCGAGATCGCGCAATTCCCCCATGGGCAGCACGCGCGGGCTCAACCCGCCGGTCAGTTCCGATTCCGCCTGCGCGAGCGCGATACGCAACTCCGCGACGGTCGCACCGCCGAGGCAGATGCCCAGGAACAGACCATCGGGACGCAACGCCCGACGCGCCTGCACTAGCTGGCCGACCGGGTCATCGGCCCAGTGCAGCGCCATGGCGTGCACCACCAGGTCATGCGCGCCGGGTTCCAGCTCCAGCACCGGCGAATCACCGACCACCGTGGCACCGGGCAGGGCATCGCCCCATAGCGCGGGCAGTCCCGTCACAATGGCCGGGGTTGTAAACGTCCTGTTAACCTCGACCAGCCTAGAGTGCAGTTCCTCGCGCGCCAATGCGTGCAGGAACAGATCGCCCCGCGCGCGGGCGCGGTTGCGGGTCAGGGCCGTGCGGTCGGTCAGTTGGGCGGGCGTAGGCATATCCGGGGTTATGTAGGCAGAACGGGGCGCAAATGCAAAAACTTGGCGCACGTCTGCGCGCAGGCGGCCTGCAAGGCGCAAGATCGCTGATCCGGGCGATCTATCCGCCCCAATGCCTGACCTGCGACACCATGGTCACGCAGGAAGGGGCGCTGTGCCCCGCCTGCTGGCCCCAGGTACCCTTTATCCACGGCACCTGTTGCGATGCCTGCGGTGTGCCCCTGCCGGGCGATGACAGCGGCCATGCTGTGCAATGCGACGAATGCCTTGTGCTGGCCCGGCCATGGGAACAGGGCCGCGCGGCCATGCTGTATGACGCCAAGGCGCGCCAGATCCTGCTGGGCCTGAAATACTACGACCGGATGGATTACGCCGGGCCCGCTGGCGCATGGATGGCGCGCGCCGCGCGCGACATGGTGCAACCCGATATGCTGCTGGCCCCGGTGCCGCTGCACTGGCTGCGGCTTGCAAAGCGCCGCTACAATCAGGCCGCGATCCTCAGCCATGCCTTGTCCAAGGCGCTGGGGCTTGACCATTGCCCCGATCTGCTGCGCCGCACCCGCCATACCGGCACGCAGGACGGGCGTGGCCGTCAGGGACGCTTTGCCAATGTTGCCGACACCATCGCACCGCACCCGCGCCGCACCCACCTGCTGCAAGGCCGCGATATTCTGCTGGTCGATGACGTGATGACCGTGGGCGCCACGCTTGCCGCCGCGACAGAGGCCTGCCTTGCGCATGGCGCGGCCTCGGTCCGGGTGATCGCGCTGGCCCGCGTTGCAAGACAGCCATGATCGACTATAGTGCGCCTCGAACAGTTCCAGCCCGGGTGCCGCCATGCAAACAGTTGAAATCTATACCTCGCCCCTTTGCGGTTTTTGCCATGCGGCCAAAAGGTTACTGACCGCCAGGAATGTCAGCTTTACCGAGATTGACCTTGCCCGTACCCCCGACCGCCGGGCCGAGATGCTTCAGCGCGCGAATGGCGGGCATACGGTGCCGCAGATTTTCGTGGGCGACACCCATGTTGGCGGCTGTGATGAGCTGTATGCGCTTGATCGGGCGGGAAAGCTGGATGCGTTGCTGAAAGGCTAGGGCGATGCCGTTTCATGCCGCCTTGGTCCAGCTATGCTCCAGCGATGACCCGAGCGCGAACATCCCCGTTCTGCGCGACGCCCTGCGCGAAGCAGCCGCCGCCGGTGCCACGATTGCCCTGACACCAGAGGTCAGCAACTGCGTCTCGACCAGCGCGACCCATCAGCGCAGCGTGCTGCGCCTTGAGCATGACGACCCCACCCTTGCAGCCCTGCGCGCCGAGGCACAGGCGCTGGGAATTTGGGTGCTGATCGGCTCGCTTGCCCTCAGGACCGACGACCCGGATGGTCGCTTCGCCAACCGGTCATTCCTGATCGACCCACAGGGCGACATCCGGGCGCGGTATGACAAGATCCACATGTTCGATGTGCAGGTGTCGGAAACCGAGACCTATCGCGAATCAGCCGGGTTTCGCCCCGGCACGCAGGCCGTGGTGGCGCAGACACCCTTTGCGCCCCTTGGGCTGAGCATCTGCTATGATCTGCGGTTCCCGCATCTCTACCGGGCGCTGGCGCAAGCCGGGGCACAGGTCCTGACCGTGCCTGCCGCCTTCAGCCCCGTGACCGGGGCCGCGCATTGGGAAACCCTGCTGCGCGCCCGCGCGATCGAGAGCGGCGCCTTTGTTCTGGCACCTGCGCAAACAGGCCGCCACCCGGCTGGGCGGGGTCGCGCGCGCAGCACTTACGGGCATTCCATGGCCGTCGCCCCCTGGGGCGAGGTGCTGCTGGACATGGGCGACACTCCCGGCGTCGGGCTGGTCGAGATCGATCTGGACCGCGCCCGCGACGCCCATGCGCGTGTGCCCTCACTGACCCATGACCGGAAATTCACCAGCCCCGAGACCCTGACATGACCCGCGCCCGCACCGATCTGGCCAATGCGCTGTTCAGCGAATTGCTGATGGCCGACCAGCTTGCGCGCAATCGCCTGTCCAAGGTGCTGCCCAAGGGGATGGAACTGTCGCATTTCGGCGTTCTGAACCTGCTGAGCAAATATCAGACCGAAATGAGCCCCGCCGAACTGGCCCGCGCCTTTCACGTGACACGCGGGGCCATGACCAACACGCTCGCCAAGCTGGAATGGGCCGGATATGTGCATATCCGCCCCGACTGGGACGATGCGCGCCGCAAGATGGTCGCGATCAGCCCCGCCGGGCGCGCCGCCCGCGATGCCGCGCTGGCGGCGATCACCCCGCTGATCGATCAGGCCGTGCATTCGCTGGGCGAGGAACGCGTGCGCCAGACCATTCCGGTGCTGCGCAGCCTGCGCCAGCAATTCGGCGATGGCGAAGGGGGTTGAACCCTGCGCCCCGTTCCATAAGCTGTATTTCAGGTTAATCTTTGCGGCAGTCTTGCCCAAGCCGGAAAACAGGCGTCTTCGATGCAGGATGACATTGCCGACCTGCTTGAACGCCTCTCGCGACAGGACCGCGCCGCGCTGCGCGCGCTGTATGACCGCGCCGCACCGAAACTTGTCGGGCTGCTGATCCGTATGCTGGGTAACCGGGCCGAGGCCGAGGATGCGCTTCAGGATGTATTCGTGAAGCTCTGGCAACGGGCCGCGACGTTTGACCCTGACAAAGGCTCCGGCATGTCCTGGATCTGTGCCATCGCGCGCAACCATGCGCTCGACCTGTTGCGTGCGCGCAA
>PWWF01000403.1 GCA_003561595.1 Paracoccaceae bacterium
CCCCACAACGCGCGGATCGGCCGAGGACAGGTGGAATTCCTTGTGAATGATCGCCTCTGCCGCCTGCGTGCGGGCCGCCAGATGCGCAAACACGACCTCGGAATAGCCGCGATCATATTCGCGCATCAGCCCTTCGGCGCATTGCGCATAGCCGGTGACGATGGGCAATTCGCTGCTCAGGTCGATCCCGTCCACCGCCGCATCCAGCCGGTCGGCCAGCGTCGGGTTGCTGTCATCGCGCCAGCCCGACAGGTCGAGGAACCGCGCATTCACCCCGTGGCGCTGCAACAGCAGCACGGTCACGAAGGCCGAATGCGCCTCGCCCAGCCCCGAGAGCAATTCACGCACGGTCTGCATCTGCTGCGAGATGCGGAAATGCCCGTAAGAGCCCAGGCGCTGCAGGTCCATCAGGCAGGCGCGCGCGCCTTCCATCCGGTCGCGCACAAAGGCATCGGCGCGTTCGCGGTCGGCATCATGGGTCAGGATATCGGCATGGATCGCGCACATCTTCTGCGATGTCTCGCGCATGGCATCCTGCCAGCCCGCGCCGCTGTCATCATTGGCAAAGCGCGCATAGATTCCGGGCGAACCGGTTTTCTTGTGCTCCAGCAGCATGTTGGTGATGCCGCCAAAGGCAGAAACGACAAACATCCGTCCATAAACCGCGTCCGCCTTGCGATCGCCCTTGTAAAGCGTGTCCAGCAATTCGCGCGCGCGGCTCATGCATGTGCCGCCGATTTTTTCGACTGTGTGTGTCATGTGTTTCAGGGCAGGTGACTTTTCACCCCTGCCCGTCCTTTGGTTCAGCTGCCTGCCGGCGCGTAAGAGCCGTCTGCCTGGTGCACTTCAGTGCCCGTGACGGGCGGGTTGAAGCAGCAGGCAAAGACGCATTCGGTCTTGCAGCGCAGCGTGTGCTTGTCATGCTTGTCGAGCGCATACATCACGCCGGGGCGGATTTCATGCACCTCGCCGGTGGCAATATCCTCGATGCTGCCCTCGCCCGAGACGCAATAGACGCTCTCGAAATGGTTCTTGTAGTGGAACGTGTGCTCCGACCCTGCGGCAATGGTGGTGATGTGGAACGAAAACCCCATCCCGTCATTTGCCAGCAGCATGCGTACGGATTCCCATTTCTGGTCAGCCACACGCCGGTCGGTTTTCTTCGCTTCGTGAAAATCACGGACAATCATCGGGTTACTCCGCTGCAATCTTGGTTGTGGCGCTTTTGGCCTTCACGGCCGTTTCCAGAATATCCAGACCGGCGGCGAATTGCTCCTGCGGAATCGTCAGCGGCGCCAGGATTTTCACCACCTCGTCATGTGCGCCCGATGTCTCGATGATCAGGCCATGCTCGAAGCAGGTGGCGCAGATATCTGCCGCCAGCTCACCCGACCCGACATCGATGCCCTGCATCATGCCGCGCCCTTTCAGGGTTGCCCCCGGCACATGGCGTGCAATTTCGGTCAGGCGGCGGGTCAGGAACCCGGATTTTTCCGCGATCTCGTTCTGGAACGCATCATCTGCCCAGAATTTCTCGAGCGCGATGCGGGCCGTGACAAAGGCGTGGTTGTTGCCGCGGAACGTGCCGTTATGCTCTGCCGGTTTCCACACATCCAGATCAGGACGGATCAGCAGGGCGGCCATGGGCAGACCCATCCCCGAGAGCGATTTCGCCAGCGGGATCAGGTCGGGCATCACATCCATACCCTCGAAGCTGAAGAACGACCCGGTCCGGCCGATCCCGGCCTGAATGTCATCGGCGATCAGCAGCGCCCCATGTTCGCGGGCCAGTTCGGACAGGCCGCGCAGGAATTCGGGCGATGCGGCATTCAGCCCGCCCTCGCCCTGCACGGGCTCGATCAGAAAGGCCGCGGGCGCGTCGATGCCGCTGGACGGGTTGTCCAGCATCTCGCGGATCAGCGCAAGGCTGTCCACACCCTCGATCGCGCCCTCATAGGGCATGCGCACAACGCCGCTCAGCGCCATGCCACCGCCCGCGCGCTTGCCTTCGTTGCCGGTTGCGGCAAGCGCGCCCATGGTCATACCATGGAACCCGTTGGTAAAGGCGACAATCGTCTCGCGCCCGGTCGTCTTGCGGGCGAGCTTCATCGCCGCTTCGACCGCGTTGGTGCCCGTCGGGCCGGTGAACATGATCTTGTGATCCATGCCGCGCGGCTTGAGGATCACGCGCTCGAACGTGTCGAGAAAGCTCTCCTTGGTGTCGGTATGCATGTCCAACCCGTGGCTGATGCCATCGGCCTGGATGTGATCCAGCAGCGCCTGCTTCATGTCGGCGTCGTTATGGCCGTAATTCAGCGACGAGCACCCGGCAAGAAAGTCCGTGTAGTCACGGCCTTCCGCGTCGGTGAGCGTGGCGTTGCGGGCGGACACGAAGCTGACGGGGAACGACCGGCAATAGCTGCGGGCGTTCGATTCGCGACGTGTGTAGATATCGGTCTGAGAACCGGTTGTCATGGCATAAGCCTTTCGGTCTGGGATGGGTTTTGGTCAGGCAGCGGCGCGCATGCGACGGCGCGGCAGTTCAATCGTGACCAGATGTTCAGTGGCGTGGCGGCCGGCCAGATGGGCCTCACGCTCGTAATGCGGCGCATCGGACAGATCGCCGCCCATGTCGCGCGCGAAGCTCTGGAACAGGCCCCAGGATGCAGCATTGTCGCGCGTGATGGTGGTTTCCAGCTTGCGCGTGCCGCGGCAGGCGGGACGGTTCAGCAGATCCTTGAGCATCCGCTTGCCAAGCCCCAGCCCGCGCGCATCGGCGTGGACCGCGACCTGCCAGACAAATACTGTGTCCGGCGCATCGGGTTTGACATGGCCCGAGATCCAGCCCAGCGCCCGGCCATCGCGTTCCGCAAGCACGCAGGTATCGGCGAAATGGTCGCATTGCACCAGATTCATGTAGCGCGAGTTCTGGTCCAGCGGCGGGCAGGCGGCGATCAGATCGAACACTGCCGCACCATCATCCTTGATGGGTGCCCGCAGTATCACCTGGTCGCTCTTGCGCGTCAGATAGGCCAGATTTTCCTTCAACATGTGAATCGTCCCGTGTTGCCTTTTGGTTGCGAATATATATAGTGACGCGCCATTGCTTTGCAAGTCAAAGCTAGTTCTTTTGCCGAAACTTGGCAGGATAGGGTCTATACCACTGTTTTTAGTGGGTTTTTTATTTCAGCGCGGCGAAACAGGCTCTGAAATCAGCGAAATACTTGTTTGATGACTGAATTATCTTATGTATAGCGGCATGTCATATGCTTCCACAACTTGCCTTTCCGAGCATCGCGCGGCAAAGTCAGTGCACAAAAAACAGACAGGACCTGATGTGTTTGATCGCGCTTCCGAAACCCTGATCGCCCTGCGGCGCGTTGTGCATGCGCTGGATGAGAACGCCCGCGCGATGGCGCGCGCCTCTGGTCTGACCCAGGCGCAACTGCTTGTGCTGCATGCCGTCGCCCGTACCGGGCAGGAGATGCCGCGCGACATCGCGCGCGCGCTTGGTGTAGGTCAGGCCAGCGTGACGATGCAGATCGACAAGCTGGAAGGGCGCGGGCTGGTGCGTCGCGAACGGCGGCACAGTGACCGGCGCGCGGTTTGGGTCATCCTGACGGACAAGGGGCGCGAGCTGCTGGACCGCACGCCGGATTTCCTGCACGAGCGGTTCGAGGCGCGTTTCAACAAGCTCGAGGAGTGGGAACAGGCCATGCTTCTGGCCGTGACCGAACGCCTGTCGCGCCTGTTCGACGCCGAGGATGTCAGCCTGTTTCCCGAACCCGCCGCAGAGAACCGCCCTGCCGAGCCAGAGGCGCGGCGCGGCGCCTGAGCGCGTATCCGCCCTGCCCTGCCCCTCGCCGCTCTAACCGACCGCCGACGTCAGGTAGTGGGCAGGGCAATCGCGTTTTGCTCAGCTCTCTGGAGCCGGCGCTTTCAAGCCATTGAGAATGCTGCGTAAGAAATCCTCATCCCAACCCGCGCGCTTGAGCTTTATGGAGAGCGATCCCTTCGAAGTGTCTTGCCGAACGACGTCGAGGGCGCGGCGCCGCAGGACGGCGATGTTGCCAGGCGCGTTATCCTTGCGGTTGCGTGCTGCGTCCTCACGGAAGGAAACGTCGAGCTGCCAGTGCAGGACATTCTCGATGGCCCAATGCGCGCGCACCGTGGCCAGCAGCACCTCCGGCTCGG
>PWWF01000176.1 GCA_003561595.1 Paracoccaceae bacterium
CACAGGCCCCATCCAGGGGCGTTCAAGGATGCTGCGTATGTGACCGCAAGGACGAACCGCGCACAGGGCGCAGGCCAGACGCACCGAAAGCGGCGCTCTCACGGCACCTGCGTCGCGACCTGCGCCAGGACAGCCCCTTTCGCAACAGCCTCGTCCGGCGCGGAGCCTTCCCTCAAGGTCGGGTCAGACGCAGGGCGAAGCCCTGCGCCCCGGAACCCTCACAGATCCATATACACATGCTCTTCATCGCGTGCGCCCGGATGGGTCACGGCCCCCAGCCGGGTCGATCCCACCTGCTGGGCGTATTTCCACAGCGCCCCCGAGGCGTAGATCGTCTTGCGCGGCCCTGACCAGGCCTCCTTGCGCCGGGCCAGTTCCTCATCCGGCAGGTCCACGCTCAGGCTACCGCTCAGCGCGTTGATGGTGATGACATCGCCATCCTGCAGCAGCGCGATCGGGCCGCCATGCGCGGCCTCGGGGCCGACATGGCCCACGCAGAACCCGCGCGTCGCGCCCGAGAAACGACCATCCGTGATCAGCGCCACTTTCTTGCCGCGCCCCTGCCCGCTGATGGCGGCGGTCGTCGCCAGCATCTCGCGCATACCGGGGCCGCCTGCGGGGCCCTCATTGCGGATGACGATCACCTCGCCATCGCGGTATTCGCGCGCCTTGACGGCGGCAAAGGCTTCTTCCTCGGATTCGAACACACGCGCGGGACCAGAGAAGACCTGTTCCTCCTCGCTCATGCCCGCGACCTTCACGATGGCACCTTCAGGGGCCAAGTTGCCCTTCAGCCCGACAACACCCCCGGTTTTGGTGATGGGCGCCGTGACCGGATGGATCACACGGCCATCGGCCTCGCGCTCCACACGGTCAAGCTCTTCGCCCATGGAGCGGCCCGTGGCGGTCATGCAATCCTCATGGATCAGCCCCGCGCGGCGCAGCTCGCGCATCACGACCGGGACGCCCCCCGATTCATACAGGTCCTTGGCGACATATTTCCCGCCCGGTTTCAGATCCACGAAATAGGGCGTCTCGCGGAAGATGTCGCAGACATCCATCAGGTCGAAATCGATCCCCGCCTCATGCGCAATCGCAGGCAGGTGCAGTCCGGCATTGGTGGACCCGCCCGTGCAGGCCACGACGCGCGCGGCATTCTCCAGCGATTTGCGCGTGACGATATCGCGGGCGCGGATGTTGCGCTCGATCAGCGTCATCACCGCCACGCCCGAGGCTTCGCAATACTGATCGCGGCTTTCATAGGGTGCGGGCGCGCCCGAGGAATTGGGCAGCGCCAGACCGATGGCCTCAGAGACACAGGCCATCGTGTTGGCAGTGAACTGCCCGCCACAGGCCCCGGCCGATGGGCAGGCCACGCGTTCCAGAATCGCCAATTGCGCATCCGAATAATTGCCCGCCTGATGCTGGCCCACCGCCTCGAACACATCCTGCACGGTCACATCGCGCCCATCCAGCCGCCCCGGCAGGATCGAGCCGCCATAAATGAACACCGACGGCGTGTTCAGCCGCACCATGGCCATCATCATCCCCGGCAGCGACTTGTCACAGCCCGCCAGCCCCACCAGCGCGTCATAGCAATGCCCGCGCATGGTCAGCTCGACCGTATCGGCAATCGCCTCGCGGCTGGCGAGCGATGAGCGCATCCCCTCATGCCCCATCGCGATGCCATCCGTGACCGTGATGGTGGTGAATTCGCGCGGCGTGCCCCCGCCCTTCTTGACACCGTGCTTGACCACCTGCGCCTGCCGGTTCAGCGCGATGTTACAGGGCGCGGCCTCATTCCAGCAGGTGGCGACACCGACCCAGGGCTGGTGAATCTCTTCCTCGGAAATCCCCATCGCATAGAAATACGACCGATGCGGCGCCCGCGCCGGGCCTTCGGTCACATGGCGCGAGGGCAAGCGGGACTTGTCGAAACGGTTCTGGCTCATGGGGGTCCTCCCGATACTGAATTCCCTCTTGGGATACCTGCGCCGCCCCCTCGGGGCAAGCGGCAAACCGCCCCCCCTTCGGTCCTCAGCCCGCGCACCCGCATCTGCCCCCGGCGGCCCGGCGCGCGCGCGGATGTGGCAAGCAAACGCCCGGAACGGGCGTGCAGCGGGGGTGGGTGGGCGGGCCACATCTGCGCGCGCGCCGGGCCGCCCGCAAATCTCAGCGATCCGCGCTCTCGGGCAGCGCCTTTTCCCTGCGCTCCTGCAAGCGGCGGGTCAGCCAGTCCGGGTCCATCTCGGGGACCGAGGACAGCAGCAGATCGGTATAGGGCGCATGCGGCGGGGTGAAGATCTCTTCCTTCGGGCCCTGTTCGACCACCCGGCCCTTCTGCATCACCACCACATCATCGGCAATCGCCCGGACCGTCGCCAGATCATGGGTGATGAACATATAGGCCAGATCGAACTCGCTCTGCAGCTTGTCCAACAGCCGCAGAATCCCTTCGGCCACGATCTGGTCAAGCGCCGATGTCACCTCATCGCAGATGATGAAGCGCGGCTCGGCGGCCAGCGCGCGCGCGATCCCGATGCGCTGTTTCTGCCCGCCTGACAGTTCCGACGGCAGGCGGTCGATATAGTCATCGGGGTCCAGTTCGATCAGATGCAGCAATTCGCGGATACGTTCGGTCAGCGCGCGTCCGCGCAGGCCCAGATACATCTGCGCCGGGCGCCCGATCAGCTTGCGCAGGCTCAGCTTGGGGTTCAGCGCGGTATCGGCCATCTGATAGATCATCTGCGCGTGGCGCAACTGATCGCGCGTGCGCGCGCGGTAGCCTGGGGGCAGTGCGGCCCCCTCGAACACCACCTCGCCGCGTTGCGGTGGCAAGAGCCCCGTGATGACCCGCGCCGCCGTCGATTTGCCTGATCCGGACTCGCCCACGACCGCGACTGTGCGGCGCGGGAAAATGTCGAAACTGACATCCTCCAGCACTTTGACCGACCCGTAGGCGGCGGTCACATTGCGGACCGACACCACAGGCTGCCCCTGCGGTGCGGGCTGCGCCTCGCGCTGGAAACTGCGCACAGCCCAGAGCGATTTGGTGTAATCCTGTTTCGGCGCTTCCAGCATGGTCGCGGTGTCCGCCTCTTCGACCTCATCGCCTTTCAGCAGGATCTTGATGCGATCGGCCATCTGCGCGACCACGGCCAGATCATGGGTGATATAGATCGCGGCGGTGCCGAACTGCTCCACAATGTCGCGGATCGCGGCCAGAACCTCGATCTGGGTGGTCACATCCAGCGCCGTCGTCGGTTCATCAAAGATGATCAGGTCGGGGCGGCAGGCCATGGCCATGGCCGTCATTGCGCGCTGCAACTGCCCGCCGGACACCTGATGCGGATAGCGAAACCCGATCGTGTCGGGATCGGGAAGCTGCATCTTGCGATACAGCTCCACCGCGTCGCGCTCGGCCTCGGACCGGCCCATGACACCGTGGCGCACCGGGCCTTCGCAATACTGCTCCATCAGCTTGTGGGCGGGGTTGAAACTCGCCGCCGCCGATTGCGCGACATAGGCTATACGCTTGCCATGCAGGCGGCGCAGTTTCTCGCGGCTGGCCTTGCGCAGGTCCATCCCGTCAAACTCGATTGTCCCGCCCGATATGCGGCAGCCATCGCGCGCAAAGCCCATCGCGGCCAGCCCGATGGTGGATTTGCCCGCCCCGGATTCGCCGATCAGGCCCAGCACCTCGCCCTTGTGCAACGTCAGATCGACGCCATTCACGATGGGCAGCCAGTCATCACCGGATTTGCCCTCGATCCGCAGATTGCGCATCTGCAGCAGCAGATCTTTCTCGCTCATTGCCTCACTCCTTCAGCCCGCTGGCGCGGTAGAGCTGCCAGTCAACGACGAAATTCACCGCCACCGTCAGAAGCGCGATGGCGCCCGCGGGCAGCAGCGGTGTGATGTCCCCGAATGTGATCAGCGTCGCATTCTCGCGCACCATGGACCCCCAATCGGCGGTCGGCGGCTGGATGCCAAGGCCCAGAAAAGACAGGGCCGAGATCGACAGGAACACGAAACAGAAGCGCAGCCCGAACTCGGCCACCAGGGGGGCTGTCACATTGGGCAGGATCTCGCGCGTGATCAGATACCACAGCCCTTCGCCCCGCAGGCGCGCGGCCTCGATGTAATCCATCACCACGACCCCTTCGGCCACAGCCCGCGACAGGCGAA
>PWWF01000310.1 GCA_003561595.1 Paracoccaceae bacterium
AAGGGCAGGGAAATGTCTTCGGCGGGTTTGACGGCGGCGCGTCAGATGTGAATGTCGGCGCGATCGAGAATGAGCGCTATCAGGGCGCGCGCGGCCTGCCGCCAGAATTCATCGCACAGCTTGAACGCGAGTTCGGCTTTGACCGCCCCCCGGTCGAGCGGTTCTTTCACATGATGTGGAACTATATCCGCTTTGATTTCGGTGAAAGCTACTTCCGCTCGATCTCGGTCGTCGATCTTGTCATCGAAAAGCTGCCGGTCTCGATCAGCCTTGGTCTGTGGTCCACGCTGATCGCCTATCTGGTCTCGATCCCGCTGGGCATCCGCAAGGCGGTGAATGATGGCACGCGGTTCGATACCTTTACCTCGGGGCTGATCATCGTGGCCTATGCGATCCCGGGCTTTCTGTTCGCGATCCTGCTTCTGGTGCTGTTCGCGGGCGGGTCCTACTGGCAGATTTTCCCCGCGCGCGGGCTGACATCGCCGCAGGAAACCTGGGAACAGCTCAGCCTGCTGGGCAAGATAGCCGATTACTTCTGGCATATCACGCTGCCGGTCATCGCCTCGACCATCTCGGCTTTTGCGACGCTGACGCTGCTGACAAAGAACAGCTTTCTGGACGAAATCCGCAAGCAATATGTCATGACGGCGCGGGCCAAGGGGCTGACCGAACGCAAGGTGCTGTATGGCCATGTGTTCCGCAACGGTATGCTGATCGTGATTGCTGGCTTTCCGGCGGTGTTCGTGGGCGTGTTCTTTGGCGGGTCGCTCATCATCGAGACGATCTTCTCGCTCGACGGTCTTGGGCGGCTGGCGTTTGAGGCGACGGTGGCGCGGGATTACCCGGTCATGTTCGGCACACTGTTCGTGTTCGGGCTGATCGGGCTGGTGGTCAATCTGTTTTCGGACCTGATGTATGTCTGGATCGACCCCCGCATCGATTTCGAAACGCGGGAGACCTGAGCCATGGATCAGCGCGTTGAACAATTTGTCGCCGCCCCGGACCCGACTGAAGAGGGCGAGGGCAAGCCTCAGGCACTGCCCGCGCCGAAAAAGCGTTTCGGCATCACGATTTCCGCGCTGAACCGGCGGCGCTGGCGGAATTTCCGCAACAACCGGCGGGCGTTCTGGTCGCTGATCATCCTGGGCGTGCTCTATGGTCTGTCGCTGTTCGCCGAATACATCGCCAATGACCGGCCTATCGTCCTGAGCTTCCGGGGCGAACTGCATTTCCCGATCCATCGTTTCTACCCCGAAACGGCCTTTGGCGGTGATTTCCGAACCGAGGCCGTCTATCGCGACCCCGAAGTGCGTTGCCTGATCGAAACCGGCGGGGCCGAGCTGTGCCTTGACGACCCGCGCGAAGCGATGGCGCAGGCGGAAACCGGCATTGTCGATGGCGCCGAGATTAAGCCGGGCTGGATGATCTGGCCACTGATCCCCTACAGCTACAACACGATCAACGATATCGGGCGCGCCGCCCCCTCGCCCCCTGATGACCGGCATTTGCTTGGCACGGACGACACGGCGCGCGATGTGCTCTCGCGGATCATCTATGGCTTTCGGCTGTCGATCACCTTCGCGCTGATCGTGACGGTCCTGTCCTCGGTCATCGGGGTCGCGGCGGGGGCCGTGCAGGGCTTTTTCGGCGGGTTGCTGGACCTGTTCTTCCAGCGCGTGATCGAGCTGTGGAACTCGGTCCCGTCGCTTTATGTCATCATCATCCTGTCATCCATGTTCATGATGAATTTCTGGTTACTCGTGTTCCTCATGACATTATTCGGCTGGACCGGGCTGGTGGGCGTGGTCCGCGCCGAATTCCTGCGTGCGCGCAATTTCGAATATGTCCGCGCCGCCCGCGCGCTGGGCGTGTCGAACACAACGATCATGTTCCGCCATGTGCTGCCCAATGCCATGGTCGCGACGCTGACCTTTCTGCCCTTCATCATCACTGGCGTGATCGGCTCGTTGGCGGCGCTGGATTTCCTGGGCTTCGGGTTGCCCTCATCCGCACCTTCGCTGGGCGAGATGACGCTGCAGGCCAAGAACAACCTGCAGGCGCCGTGGCTGGGCTTTTCGGCCTTCTTCACCTTTGCGATCATGCTGTCGCTGCTGGTATTCATTTTTGAAGGGGTGCGCGACGCGTTCGACCCCAGAAAGACCTTCAGATGAGCCGCGTTCTGGATATCGCCGATCTGTCCGTCACCTTTCGGCAAGAGGGGCGCGCGGTGCGCGCGGTGCGCAATATCTCGTTCCATGTGGACCGGGGCGAGACGGTCGCGCTGGTGGGCGAATCCGGGTCGGGCAAATCGGTCAGCGCATTGGCAAGTGTCGGACTGCTGCCCGATTCCGCCGAAACCGGCGGGTCGGTCAAGTTCAAGGGTGAGGAGCTTGTCGGCGCCTCGGACCGCAAGCTGCGGCAGGTGCGCGGCAATGATATCAGCTTCATCTTTCAAGAGCCGATGACCTCGCTCAACCCGCTGCACACGATTGAAAAGCAGATCACCGAAAGCCTGGCGCTGCATCAGGGGCTTTCCGGGGCCAAGGCCCGTGCGCGCGTGCTGGAACTGCTGGAAAAGGTCGGCATCCGCGAGGCTGAAAGCCGGATGGGGGCGTATCCGCACCAGCTGTCGGGCGGGCAGCGCCAGCGGGTGATGATTGCCATGGCGCTGGCCAACGGGCCGGAATTGCTGGTCGCGGATGAACCGACCACAGCGCTGGATGTGACCATTCAGGCGCAGATCCTCGAATTGCTCGTCGATCTGAAACGCGCCGAGGGGATGAGCCTGTTGTTCATCACCCATGACCTGAACATCGTGCGCCGGTTTGCCGACCGGGTCTGCGTGATGCAGGGCGGCGAGATTGTCGAGCAGGGCCCGACCGAGGACATATTCTCCGCGCCCAGCCACCCTTATACCCGCAAGCTGCTGGCCGCCGCGTCAACCGGCAGCCCGGAGCCTGTGCCCGCGAGCGCGCCCGAGATCCTGCGCACCGACGGGCTGCGCATCTGGTTCCCCATCCAGAAGGGGTTTCTGCGGCGCACGGTCGGGCATGTGAAGGCCGTCAACGAGGCCACGCTGAGCCTGCGCAAGGGCGAGACATTGGGCATCGTGGGCGAATCCGGGTCGGGCAAGACGACACTGGCGCTGGCGATATTGCGGCTGATCTCCAGTCAGGGGCCGATCTGGTTTGACGGGGATGATATTCAGGGCCGCAAGTCGCGCAACCTGCGCAATCTGCGACGGCATTTGCAGATCGTGTTTCAGGACCCGTTCGGCAGCCTGTCCCCGCGCATGACCATCGAACAGATCATCGCCGAGGGGCTGGGCGTGCATGGCGTGCCCACCGGACGATCCGAGCGCGAGTTGGTGGCCGAGATCATGAGCGAGGTCGGGCTCGACCCCACCACGATGGAACGCTATCCGCATGAATTCTCGGGCGGGCAGCGGCAGCGGATCGCGATTGCCCGCGCCATGATCCTGCGCCCGAAACTGGTGGTGCTGGATGAACCGACATCGGCGCTGGACATGACAGTGCAGGTCCAGATCGTGGAATTGCTGCGCGAGTTGCAGCGCAAGCACGGGCTGGCCTATCTGTTCATCAGCCATGATCTGCGCGTGGTGCGTGCGCTGTCGCATCGTGTCGTGGTGATGAAACAGGGCGATGTGGTCGAATCCGGACCCATCGATCAGGTCTTTGATGCGCCCCGCGACCCCTATACCCGCCAGTTGCTGGCTGCTGCCTTTGATATGACCGCTGTCGGCGCGGCCTGACCGGGCGGGAGGGGATGCGCATTCTTCTCGTCCATCAGAACTTTCCGGGGCAGTTTCGTCATCTGGCACCGGCGCTGGTCGCGCGCGGGCACAAGGTCATGGCCCTGACGGCCGAGAAGAACCAGCAAAGCACCCCGATCCGAACTTTTCGTTACCCCATGCCGGATAAGCCCCCCGACCCGAGGCAATCGCGGCTGGGCACGACCTATACGGCGATGACCGACCGCGCGCATCGGGTGGCGAGGGCGGCGGTGCAGTTGCGCGATCAGGTGGGGTTTCGCCCCGATGTGATCTTTGGCCATTCGGGCTGGGGCGAGACGCTCTTTCTGCGCGAGGTCTGGCCCGAGGCGCGGCTCTTGGTCTATGCCGAGTTCTACTATGCCGCGCAGGGGCTGGATGTGGGGT
>PWWF01000077.1 GCA_003561595.1 Paracoccaceae bacterium
GTGCAGGCGATGCTGGTCTATATGGCGATCTATGTGACCATGAATATCGGCGTCTTTGCCTTTATCCTGACCATGTCGCGCGATGGCCGCGCCGTGGCAGAGATTGACAGCCTGCGCCAGTATTCCAAGGCCGAGCCGCTGCGCGCGCTGGCGCTGCTGGTGCTGATGTTCAGCCTTGCGGGCGTGCCGCCGCTGGTGGGCTTTTTCGGCAAGTTCTATGTGCTCTGGGCCGCGGTCGAGGCCGGGCTGGGCTGGCTGGCCGTGGCGGGTGTGGTCGCATCCGTGATCGGGGCGTTCTATTATCTGCGCATCGTCTATTACATGTATTTCGGCGATGAGATCGAGCCGCTGGACAGCGTGCGCGCACCCGTGCAGGCGACATTGCTTGTGGCCTCTGCCGCGATCATGGTGCTGGGGGTGATCAACCTGTTCGGCATCGAGGGGCTGGCCGCTCTTGCCGCAGACGCGCTTGTCAACTGAGTGGCCCAAGGGTGTCGGGCGGGTTATCCTGCCCGAGATTGACAGCACCAATTCCGAGGCCGCGCGCCGCGCGGGCACCCAGCGCGGCCCTGTCTGGATACTGGCCCTGCGCCAGACCCAGGGGCGCGGGCGGCGCGGGCGCGAATGGCGCGACCCGGCGGGGAATTTTTCGGCGACCTATCTGTCCCGCCCGGAGTGCCCGCCCTCGCAGGTTGCGCTGCGGTCCTTCGTGGCTGGACTGGCGCTGCATGAGGCGCTGGTCATGGCCACCGCGCGGCCCGAAAGTTTTGCCCTGAAATGGCCCAATGACGTATTGCTGAACGGCGGCAAGCTGGCCGGTATCCTGCTGGAAAGCGTGGGGCAGGGTGCAGGCGCAGGACATCTGGCCATTGGCATAGGGGTGAACCTGCGCACGGCGCCCCCGCCCGAGGATGGCGCCGTGCCCCCGGTCGATCTGATGTCCGAGACTGGCTGTCAGGTCACGCCCGAGGACTTGCTGGACCTGCTGGCCCCGGCCTATGCGAAATGGCACCGGCAATTGCGCAACTATGGCTTTGCGCCGATCCGCACGGCCTGGCTGGCGCGCGCCGCGCGGCTGGGCACGGTCATCACTGCGCGGACCCAGACCGAGGCCCATACCGGCACATATGAGGGGATCGACGCGACCGGCGCGTTGATCCTGCGCACGCGCAGCGGGCGCATGGCGATCCCGGCGGCGGATGTCTATTTCGCATGAACGGGCAGGGGGCAGGCATGTTGTTGAGCATTGATTGCGGCAATACAAATACCGTCTTCGCGGTCTGGGACGGGACCCAGTGCCTGGCGACCTGGCGCACCTCGACCGAGGCGACGCGCACGGCGGATCAGTATTTCGTCTGGCTGTCGAGCCTGATGGACCTGACGGGCATCTATGCCGATATCAGCGATGTCATCATCGCCTCGACCGTGCCGCGCGTGGTGTTCAATCTGCGGGTGCTGTGCGATCGCTATTTCGGCACGCGCCCACTGGTGGTGGGCAAGCCCGACTGCCTGCTGCCCACCCCCCCGCGGGTCGAGGCCGGTGTGCGCCCCGGCCCCGACCGGTTGGCCAATGCCGCAGGTGCCTTTGACCGGCACGGGGGCGATGTGGTCGTGGTCGATTTCGGCACGGCGACGAATTTCGACGTGGTGGCCGTGGATGGCGCCTATGTCGGCGGGGTGATCGCACCGGGCGTGAACCTGAGCCTGGAAGCACTGCATCAGGGCGCCGCAGCGCTGCCGCATGTCGATATCACGCGTCCTGACAAGGTAATCGGCACCAACACGGTCGAATGTATCCAGTCGGGTGTGTTCTGGGGCTATGCCGGGCTGATCGAGGGGATCACCATGCGCATCAAGCGCGAATATCGCCGCCCGATGACGGTGATCGGCACAGGCGGGTTGGCGCCGCTATTCGCGCAGGCCGAGAACCTGTTTGACAGGGTCGAGGATGATCTGACATTGCATGGCCTTCGCGTCATTCACGACTACAATAAAGAAAACGGTGTCAAGGAGCAGGCATGAGCAAGGACCGGCTGATCTATATTCCCCTCGGGGGCGCGGGCGAGGTGGGCATGAATGCCTATGTCTTCGGCTATGGCCCCAAGGGCCGCGAACGGCTGATCCTTGTCGATCTGGGCGTGACCTTTGGCGAGATGTCCTCGACCCCCGGGGTGGACCTGATCCTGCCGGATATGCGCTGGCTGGAAGAGCGCCGCGACCGGCTGGAAGCGATCCTGATCACCCATGCGCATGAGGATCATGTCGGCGCGCTCGGGCTGATGTGGGACAAGCTGCAGGCCCCGGTCTATGCCCGCGATTTCACCGCCCGGATTGCCCGGCTGAAGATGGAAGATGCAGGGCAGGACCCCGAAAAGGTGATCACTGTCGGCAAGGTGCCCGAGGCGCTGGATCTGGGCCCGTTCCGGGTGCAGTTCTTCCCCGTGGCGCATTCGCTGCCTGAAGCCTCTGGCCTGATCATCGACACGCCTGCGGGGCGGGTGGTGCATACGGGCGATTTCAAGACCGATCTGACGCCCACAGTGGGCGAGGCGCATGACCCCGAGATGCTGGCCGCCATCGGCAAGACCGGGGTGAAGGCGCTGCTCTGCGACAGCACCAATGTGATGAACCCCGCACCCGGGCGGTCCGAGGCGACACTGATCGAGCCGATCACCGATCTGATGCGCGCGGCCAAGGGGATGGTGGTGGCCACGACCTTCGCGTCGAACGTGGCACGGCTGAAGACGCTCGCCCAGGCGGGTCAGGATGCGGGGCGGTCAGTCTGCCTGATGGGGCGCGCCATGCTGCGCATGACGCAGGTGGCCACTGACGCGGGTATCCTGACCGACATGCCCCCCACGATCAGCCCCGAGGCGGCCAAGGATGTGCCGCGCGAGAACCTGCTTCTGATCGTGACGGGATCGCAGGGGGAGCGGCGCGCTGCCTCGGCGCAACTGGCGCGGGGCAGCTATATGGGCATGCAGATGAAAGAGGGCGATACCTTCCTGTTTTCGTCGATGACGATTCCGGGCAATGAGCGTGAAGTGGGCTGGGTGGTCAATGCGCTGTCCGAACAGGGCGTGGATGTGCTGGATAATGCTGCACGGCTGTATCACGTGTCGGGCCATGCGAACCGGCCCGATCTGGAAGCGATGCAGGAACTTATGGCGCCCGAAATGGTGATCCCGATGCATGGCGAACACCGGATGCTGCGCGAGCATGCGAAACTTGCGCTGGCCGCTGGGCGGCGGGCGGCAGTGGTGCCCAATGGCTCTGTCGTTGATCTGACGGGCGATGCGCCGGTCATGGTGGATGAGGTGCCGACAGGCCGCGTCTATCTGGATGGCAGCCGTCTGGTCGGTGCGATGGACGGGGTGCTGCGCGACCGGATCCGCATGGCGATTGGCGGGCATGTCTTTGTCACGCTGATCCTGGATGAGGAGAATGAGGCGCTTGGCGTGCCCTGGGCCGAAATTGCGGGGCTGCGCGCAGAGGCGCGCGGCGGCGAGGCGCTGAACGAGGTGATCGAGGCCGAGCTGGAAGAGTTCATCGACCGCGCGGGTCACAAGGTGCTGGCCGATGATGACCGGCTGAATGACGGGATGCGCCGCGTGGTCCGCCAGGTGGTGATGGAAGAAATCGGCAAGAAGCCCGAGGTGACGATTGTCGTCAGCCGTCTGATGGGGGAGTAGGCGTGAGTTTGCGGTGACCTGCGGTCAGGTTTTCAGTCTGGATGGGGGGCCTTCAGCCCCCCAAACCCCCCGAGGATATTTGTGCAAAGATGAAAGGGGCTGGTCAGCGCCAGAGCCAGCTTTGGCCGGCGAGGATGCCTTGAAGCTTGGCCAGGGCGCGTAGCGCCGGTTTGCGGGGCAGCTTGCCTGTGATGAGCCGGTCGAGTGCGACTTCGGGTGGGCAGGGACCGTTCGTCAGCGGGTCGTGATAGCGCGGATAGGCGATGAGTGCGGCATGGATGAACTCCACGCGCGTGGGCCGGGCGGTGCGGCGGTGGGGAACGGGGCCCAGATCGCGGGTCAGGCCCCAACCGGCATAGAAGGGCACGCCCAGTGTCGTGATGGGGATGCCGCGCAGGAGCGCCTCGAACCCGAGGGTTGAGGTGATGGTCCAGACCTCATTGACCA